>JAIXTZ010000009.1 GCA_027483745.1 Lysobacteraceae bacterium | reverse complement strand
CGTCCGTTCCGCCTGAAGGGCGACAGCGGCGAGTACACCTGCGATGCGCTGATCATCGCCACCGGCGCCAGCGCCAAGTACCTCGGCATCCCGTCGGAAGAAGCGTTCAAGGGCCGCGGCGTCTCCGCCTGCGCCACCTGCGACGGCTTCTTCTTCCGCGGCCAGGACGTCGCGGTGATCGGCGGTGGCAACACGGCTGTCGAAGAGGCGCTGTACCTTTCGAACATCGCCAACAAGGTCTACCTCGTGCACCGCCGCGACACGCTGCGCGCGGAGAAGATCCTGCAGGACAAGCTGTTCGCGAAGGCCGCCGCCGGCAAGATCGAGCTGGTGTGGAACCACGCCGTCGACGAGGTGCTGGGCGATGACAGCGGCGTCACCGGCGCGCGTCTGCGCTCGATCAAGGACGACAGCACCCGCGAGATCGCCGTCACCGGCTTCTTCGTCGCCATCGGCCACAGCCCCAACACCTCCCTGTTCGACGGCCAGCTCGACATGCGCGATGGCTACATCAAGGTGAAGTCGGGCCTCGACGGCGGCGCCACGGGCACCAGCATCCCAGGGGTGTTCGCCGCCGGCGCCGTGGCCGACCACGTCTACCGCCAGGCCATCACCTCGGCAGGCTCGGGCTGCATGGCCGCCCTCGACGCCGACAAGTTCCTCGACAAGCACGAGTAAGCGCGGCAAAGCCAGCGATGCCCGAGCTCCGCCTCCATCGCCGGCTGGACGAAATTCCCGCGACCGCGTGGGATGCGCTGAACCGCGGCGGGCATCCGTTCACCAGTCACGCCTTCCTGACCGGGCTTGAGGCGCACGGCTGCCTCGATCCGGAATACGGCTGGACGCCGCTGCACGCGTCGCTGTGGGAGGGCAATGCCCTGCTCGCCGCGGCGCCGGCCTATGCGAAGGGCAACTCGCACGGCGAGTTCGTGTTCGACCACGCGTGGGCCAATGCCTATGCGCAGTACGGCCTCGACTACTACCCGAAGTGGCTGGTCGGCGTGCCCTACTCGCCCGTCACCGGGCCCCGGCTTCTGGCGAAGGACCCAGCGCACAAGCGCGGGCTGCTCGACGCCATGCGCGAGGCGGCACCGAAACTCGGATTGCACTCGCTGCACACGAACTTCCTCGACGCCGACGATCTCGATGCGTTCGATGGCACGTGGCTGGCCCGCGAGGACGTGCAGTTCCACTGGGCGCGCGACTCGTCCTGGACGACGTTCGACGACTTCCTCGGCGCCCTCGACCACAAACGGCGCAAGAATCTGAAAGCGGACCGGCGCCGGGTGGCCGAGGCGGGTGTCCGCCTTCGCATCCTGGACGGCCGGGCGGCGCGCGGTGAGCCGATGGCCGCAATGCATCGCTTCTACGTGCAGACCTTCGCCGAGAAGTGGAACCACGCGGCGATGACGGAGGCCTTCTTCCAGCACCTGTGCGAGGCCCTGCCCGTGGCCGTGGTGCTGATCCTCGCCGAACGCGACGATGAAGCCATCGCCGGCGCGCTGTGCCTGCGCTCGGACGACACCCTCTACGGCCGCTATTGGGGCGCCACCGCCGACGTACCGGGCCTGCATTTCGAGGCCTGCTACCACCAGGGCATCGCGTACTGCATCGAGCATGGGCTCGACCGCTTCGAACCCGGCGCGCAGGGTGAACACAAGCTGGCACGCGGCTTCCTGCCGACCTCTACGCACAGCCGTCATTGGCTGGCCGAATCGCGCTTCCATCAGGCGCTGACGCGCTGGTGCGCCGCGGAGCGCGAAGCGACGGGGCGCTATCGTGATTCGCTGGCGGCGCATTCGCCCTTCCGATCGCCATGAGCCGCCCGCTGCTGCTAGGGCCCGACCCCGCTTCGCCCTTCCCGCCCGCCGAGCTCGCGCTGGACGAGCCCGATGGCCTGGTGTGCATCGGTGGCGATCTGTCGCCCGTGCGGCTGGTGAATGCCTACGCCGCCGGGCTGTTCCCGTGGTTCAGCGAGGGCCAGCCGATCCTCTGGTGGTCGCCGTCGGAACGCCTCGTGTTCCGCAGCGAGGGTGTGCGGCTTTCGACGCGCTTCCGTCGCGACCTGCGGCGCAGCCCGTGGGAGGTCCGCTTCAACACGGCCTTCGATCGCGTGATCGCCGCCTGCGCCACCGCGCCCCGGCCCGGCCAGGACGGCACCTGGATCACCCCGGCGATGCAGCGCGCCTACGGCCAACTGCACCGGCTCGGGCACGCGCACAGCGTCGAGGTCTGGGATGGCGAGCGGCTCGTCGGCGGGCTTTATGGGGTGTCGGTGGGTACCGGCTTCCACGCCGAGAGCATGGTCAGCCTCGAGAGCGGCGGCTCGAAAGTGGCGCTGGCGGCCCTCGGGCGACGGCTCGACAAACTGGGCTGGCCGCTGTTCGACGCCCAGATCGAGAACCCGCACCTGCGCTTCATGGGTGGGGAGGTCTGGCCCCGGGCGCGGTTCCTCTCGAGCTTCCTCGCCCGCACGGCCTTGCGGGCGCCCTGCCCCGACTGGGCCGGCACGCCCCACCCCGCAAGCCACTTGGCGGACTGAACCCCGCCCCACCCGCTTAACCGGATTTTTGCAAGCGCCGTCCCGGCGTGGCACACTCCGCGCCTTCGATTCACCCCCTTTCCCGCCCCAGACCGCCAAGGCCAGAAGCCCGCTGCATGTCAAAAGACGATTCCATCGAGTTCGAAGGCACCGTGACCGAAACGCTGCCGAACACCATGTTCCGCGTGAAGCTCGAAAACGGCCACGTCATCACGGCTCACATCTCGGGCCGCATGCGCAAGAACTACATCCGGATCCTGACGGGTGACAAGGTCAAGGTCGAAATGACGCCTTACGACCTCACCAAGGGCCGCATCACCTACCGCATGAAGTAAGCGCCGCGCGCGCTCCATGCCAAGAAAAACGGCAGCCTCGGCTGCCGTTTTTCGTTTCCGGGCCCGGAACGCCGGGCCTCACTCCACGGTGGCGGGAAGCAGCTTCTCCGGCTCGGCGAAGGCCTCGACGGTGAGCTGGCCGTCGCGGACCCCCACTTCGACCTTGCCGCCATTCACCAGCTTGCCGAACAGCAGCTCATCGGCCAGCGGACGCTTGATCTTGTCCTGCAGCAGGCGCGCCATCGGGCGCGCGCCCATCTGCGGGTCGAAGCCATGCTCGGCCAGCCACTGCCGCGCTTCCGGCGTCGCCGACATGGCCACGTGCTTCTCCTGCAGCTGCGCCTCGAGCTCGATCAGGAACTTGTCCACCACGCGCAGGATGTGCTCGAAACCGAGCGCACCGAACTGCACCACGGCGTCGAGGCGATTGCGGAACTCCGGCGTGAACGCCTTGCGGATCACTTCCATCGCGTCGGTGCTGTGGTTCTGCTCGACGAAACCGATGGTGCGGCGCGCGGCCTGGGCGGCACCGGCGTTCGTCGTCATCACGATGATGACGTTGCGGAAGTTCGCCTCGCGGCCGTTGGTGTCGGTCAGGATGCCGCGGTCCATGACCTGCAGCAGGATGTTGAACACGTCCGGATGCGCCTTCTCGATCTCGTCGAGCAGCAGCACGCAGTGCGGCGTCTTGACGATCTTCTCGGTGAGCAGGCCGCCCTGGTCGAAGCCGACGTAGCCCGGGGGCGCACCGATGAGGCGGCTCACGGAATGCGGCTCCATGTACTCCGACATGTCGAAGCGCACCAGTTCGATGCCCAGCTGCATGGCGAGCTGGCGGGTGACTTCCGTCTTGCCGACGCCGGTCGGGCCGGCGAACAGGAAGTTGCCGATCGGCTTGTCGGGGTTGCCGAGGCCGGAGCGCGCCAGCTTGATCGACGACACCAGCGATTCGATCGACGAGTCCTGGCCGAAGATCACCATCTTCAGGTTGCGCTCGAGGTTCTTCAGCACGTCCTTGTCCGAAGCGCTCACCTGCTTCGGCGGGATGCGCGCCATCTTCGCGACGATGAGCTCGACTTCCTCGACGTCGATCAGCGACTTGCGCTTGTCCTCGCTCATCAGGCGCTGGCGGGCGCCCGCCTCGTCGATGACGTCGATGGCCTTGTCCGGCAGCAGGCGGTCGCCGATGTGCTTCACCGAGAGGTCGACGGCCGCCTGCAGCGCATCGGCGCTATAGGTCACGTCGTGGTGAAGTTCGAATTTGCCCTTCAGGCCATTGAGGATGGCGACGGCCTCGGCGACGGTCGGCTCGACCACGTCGATCTTCTGGAAACGGCGGGCCAGCGCGCGGTCCTTCTCGAAGACCCCGCGGTACTCCTGGAAGGTCGTCGAGCCGATGCAGCGCAGCTCGCCGGTCTGCAGGGCCGGCTTGATGAGGTTCGACGCATCCATGGTTCCGCCCGACGCCGAGCCCGCACCGATGATGGTGTGGATCTCGTCGATGAAGAGGATGGCGTTCGGCTCCTTCTTGATCTGGTTGACCACGGCCTTCAGGCGCTTCTCGAAGTCACCGCGATACTTGGTGCCGGCCACCAGCGCGCCGAGGTCGAGCGAATAGACCGTGGCGTCCTTCAGCACGTCCGGCACATCGCCCTCGACGATGCGCCAGGCCAGGCCTTCGGCCAGCGCGGTCTTGCCCACGCCGGCCTCGCCGACGTAGAGCGGGTTGTTCTTGCGGCGACGGCACAGCACCTGGATCGTGCGCTCGATCTCGGCCTCGCGGCCGATCAGCGGGTCGATCTTGCCTTCGCGGGCGAGCTGGTTGAGGTTGGCCGCGAATTCCTCGAGCGGATTCTGCTTCGGCTGGCCGTCCTCGCCCGTTTCGCCTTCCGACTTCGGCGCATCGGCGGGCTTGGCGTCGGTCGACTCGCCGCTCTTGGCGACGCCGTGCGAGATGTAGTTGACGACGTCGAGGCGCGTCACATCCTGCTGCTGCAGGTGGTAGACCGCGTGGCTGTCCTTCTCGCCGAAGATCGCCACCAGCACGTTGGCGCCGGTCACTTCCTTCCGGCCGCTGCTCTGCACGTGGTAGACGGCGCGCTGCAGCACGCGCTGGAAGCCCAGCGTCGGCTGCGTGTCTCGGGTGTCGTCCTCAGGGAGGATCGGCACCGTCTCGGCGATGACGTTGCGCAGGTCCTGCCCGAGCCGGCCGTTGTCGGAGCCGCAAGCCTTCAGGACCTGGACCGCCGAGGCGTTGTCGAGCAGCGCCAAGAGCAGGTGCTCGACCGTCATGAACTCATGGCGGGCTTCGCGGGCCTGCTTGTAGCACTGGCCGATGGTGAATTCGAGATCTTTACTGAACATTCGGGGCCTCCAGGGCAATGACCCGGATATGGGGGCGGCTCAGGCCTTTTCCATCGTGCACATCAGCGGATGCTGGTGCGTCCGTGAGAAATCGTTCACCTGCGACACTTTCGTTTCTGCCACTTCGCGTGTGTAGACGCCGCAGACGCCCTTGCCGCGGGTGTGCACGTGCAGCATCACCTGGGTGGCTTTCTCGCGGTTCATGCCGAAGAACACCTGCAGCACCTCGACGACGAAATCCATCGGGGTGTAGTCATCGTTCAACAGGACCACCCGGTACAGCGATGGGCGTTCCAGTTCGGGCTTGGCCGTCTCGACGGCGAGGCCGCGTTCATGTTCGGAATCGGG
>JAIXTZ010000183.1 GCA_027483745.1 Lysobacteraceae bacterium | reverse complement strand
GACGACGAACTGAAGGAAGTCGACCTGGTGCGCCGCGCAGCCAGCTTCTCGTACAAGGACGGCGAGGCCTTCGTGTTCCTCGACGACGAGGACTTCACCCCGTACACGCTGGATCCGGAGGCGATCGGCGAAGCGGCCGGCTACATCACCGACGGCCTCACCGGCTGCTACATCCAGACCATCGACGACGCGCCGGTGGCGCTGCAGCTGCCGGCGACGGTGACTTTGGAAGTCGTCGACACGCCGCCGGAAATGAAGGGCGGCACGGCCACGAAGCGCCCGAAGCCGGCCCGCTTGAGCACCGGCATCGAGATCATGGTGCCGGAGTACATCAGCAACGGCGAGAAGGTGCTGATCAACACCGCGACCGGCGAGTTCAGCGGCAGAGCGTAATGCGCTCCAGGGACGGTTACTTGCCGCCGATCGCCAACCACCGCGCCGCCATCCGCCGGATCGACGGGTCGAGCGACCCGTCCACGGCGAGGTCCTCGATCCGGCGCCAGGCGAACGCACGCGACTCGCTGTTGATCCGCGGCGCCTCGTCGCCGGTGCAACGCACCACGTAGCGGACGTCCCAGTGCCAATGCTCCGGCTCCGCGCCGCGGGCGGGGATGGGGTGGCGGTCGAGATCGAAGATGGCCGGTTCCACCACCAGCGCAGACAGGCCGGTTTCTTCCTCCGCCTCCCGCAGGGCGACCGCCGCGAGATCGACCTCGCCGTCCGCGTGGCCGCCCGGCTGCAGCCAGCGGCCGAGTTTGGCGTGGTGGAGTAGCAGCGCCCGCCCACCGTCGGCGGACACGACGAAGGCCGAACCGGTGAAGTGGCCGGCGAGGTGGCGACGGTAGAAGACCGCTTCGCCGCTGGCGGCGAAACCGATGTAGTCCTCGGCCAATGGGCGGTGTTCGGAACAGGTCTGCGCGTATCGCGTCAGTCTGTCGATGAATTCGGCGATCTTCGGGTCCATCGCACCATTATCGCCGACGTGAAGGGCATGTATTGCCGCCCCGTGACCGCGCCGGGTATGGTTCGCCGTTGCCCGCGCCCCAGGGGAATCGGGCGGCGACACTCCAGCCTGCTCCACACCGCACCACCCAGGGGATCTCGGGATGCTCAATCAACTGTTTGCCATCAAGCCGGTGGACGCGAACGCCTTCGCGAACAGCGGCCTCAAGCGCGTGCTCGGCGCGCGCCAACTGCTGCTGCTCGGCATCGGCGCGATCATCGGCGCCGGCATCTTCGTGATGACGGGCACCGCGGCGGCGAACTACGCCGGCCCCGGCGTGCTGCTCAGTTTCGTCATGGCCGGCATCGCCTGCGCCTTCGCCGGTCTCTGCTATGCGGAGTTCGCGGCGATGATGCCGGTCTCCGGCTCGGCCTACTCCTACACCTACAGCACGATGGGCGAGGTGGTGGCCTGGTTCATCGGCTGGAACCTCGTGCTCGAGTACCTGTTCGCCGCCTCCACGGTGGCCGTGGGCTGGTCGGGCTATCTCAACAGCTTCCTGTCGACCTTCGGGATGGCCTTCCCCGATGCGCTCTCGCAGGCGCCCTACACCTTCGTCACCGAGACCAAGAGCTTCGCCAGCACGGGCGCGATGCTGAACCTGCCGGCGGTCATGATCGTCGCCGCCATAAGCGCGCTCTGCTATCGCGGCATCACCCAGAGCGCCTGGGTGAACGCGTTGATCGTCTTCATCAAGGTCACGGTCATTACGCTGTTCCTGGTCTTCGCCTTCCAGTTCGTGAGCCCCGAGAACTGGAACGCCTGCCAGGCCATCGCGAAGAGCTCCGGCAGCCTGAGCCTCGAGCTCGCCAACCAGCTGAAGGCCGCCTGCGCGACGGACCCGGGCGCGCTCTCGCTGGTGCCCCCGACGGTGGTCACCGAAGACGGCCTGTCGCACTACGGCATGGATGGCGTCATCCGCGGTGCCGCCGTGGTGTTCTTCGCCTACATCGGCTTCGACGCGGTCTCGACGGCGGCCGGTGAGGCCAAGAACCCGCAACGCGACATGCCGATCGGCATCCTCGGCTCGCTGGTGCTCTGCACGCTCCTCTACATCGCGATGGCCGCCACCCTGACGGGCCTGCTGCCCTTCACCGAACTCGGCACGTCGAAGCCGATCGCTACGGCGATGGAGACCTACCCGCAGCTGCTGTGGCTGAAGCACATCGTCGAGATCGGCGCGATCGCCGGCCTCTCCTCGGTCATCCTGGTGATGCTCATGGGCCAGCCGCGCATCTTCCTGTCGATGGCGCAGGATGGCCTGCTGCCGAAGATCTTCGAGAAGGTGCACCCGCAGTACGGCACGCCCTACGTCGGCACCATCATCGTCGGCATCTTCGCCGCGCTGATGGCCGGCTTCCTGCCGCTGGGCTTCCTCGGCGACCTCGTGTCGATGGGTACCCTGCTGGCCTTCGCGACGGTCTCGGCCGGCGTCCTGATCCTGCGCTACACGCGCCCCGAACTGAATCGCCCGTTCCGCGTTTGGGGCGTGTGGTTCGTGGTGCCGGTCGCCGTGCTCTCCTGCCTCTATCTCTTCGCCCAGCCGTTCAAGGACCATTGGCAGGTGATGACGGGGTGGACGGTGCTCGGCTTCCTGATCTACTTCTTTTATGGCTTCCGCCACAGCAAGCTGCGCAAGGCCTGATGGAGCAGCCCCGCGATGACTGACGCTCGCAAGATCGGGCCGGTGTTGGCCACCTTCGTGGTGGCCAACAACATGATCGGCTCGGGGTTCTTCCTGCTGCCGGCCACGCTGGCGACCCAGGGCGGCGTGACCGCCCTGAGCTGGCTGGCCTGCACGGTCATCGCGGCCTTCCTCGGCGGGGCGTTCTCGCGCCTCGCCCGCGATTACCCCAACCTCGAATCGCCGGACGACTACGT
>JAIXTZ010000246.1 GCA_027483745.1 Lysobacteraceae bacterium | reverse complement strand
TTGAACGGATTGATCGGCGCCTGGATGGCCGAGGCCGACACCGACAGCGGGTGGTAGGCGTAGCGGCCGGCGTGCAGGATCTGCATGCAGATCTTGCCGCCCTCGGCATGCACGGCCTTTGTGACGATCCTGTGTTTGTTGGTTTCCCAAGGCCAGCTTAGCTTCCCGGAGAAGGGCTTGAGCCAACCGACCAGGTTCGGGGCGATGCCGCCGGTCACCATCAATCCGACGCCGCCGCGGGCGCGTTCGGCGAAGTAGGCGGCCAGCTTCGGGAAGTCGCGCGAGCGGTCCTCGAGGCCGGTGTGCATCGAACCCATCAGCACGCGGTTGGGCAGGGTGCAGAAGCCGAGGTCGAGGGGTTTGAACAGGTGGGGAAAGGCGGCGGCCGTCATATCAATACGGTGGCGTAGGGTGGAGCGAGCATGCCCGTGCCCTCGAATGGGCACAAGGCGTCCGTCGGTCGCGTTGCAAGTGGCGTCGCGTCTCGAGACGATTCCGTCCGTGCAAGGCGTGACGTTAAATGAAGAGCACAGGAACGTCCCGCTTTGAGTGCCTTGTCACGACTTAGCGCGGTGTTAACATCGATCGCGCAAGGCTGCCCCTGGAAGGGGCCCGGCCTGCAGGGCAGTCCCTTCCCCCATCTGGAGTCGATCATGAAGAAGAATCTGCTATGTCTGGCCGTGCTGGCCGCCTCCTTCGCCAACGTGGCCACGGCGCAGGACTTCGACGACCGCTGGTACCTGACCGGTTCCGCCGGTGTGAACATCCAGGACAACGACCGCAACACCTCGAACGCCGGCGAGTTCGGCGTGGGCGTCGGCAAGTTCTTCTCGCCCGAGTGGTCGCTCGACGGCACCCTGTATTCCACCAATCCGTCGTTCAGCGCGAATAGCGACCTGAACTTCAGCCAGTACGGCCTTGCCGTCGACCTGCGTCGCCACTTCCGTTCGGAAGGCAAGAACTGGTGGCCGTACCTGAAGGCGGGCGTCGGCGTGATGCGCTCGGAAGAAGAGTTCAGCGCGTTCCCGAGCCCGAATTCGCCCGGCCAGCGTGAAGACAACAACCTGACGGCCGATGTCGGCGCCGGCCTGCAGGCCGACCTGGACAATTTCGGCCTCCGCTTCGAAGGTGGCGTGCGTCTCTCGATGGACGACCAGAGCATCGTTGCCGGTTCGGAAGACCGCTTCGCCGACAAGTACGTGAAGGCCATTGTTCTCGTGCCGCTGGGCCCGAAGGCCGCCGCTGCTGCTCCTGCGCCGGCGCCGGCACCGGCTCCCGCCCCGGTCGCCAGCTGCGAAACGCAGGACGACGACGGTGACGGCGTCAACAACTGCGTCGACAAGTGCCCGGGCTCGCAGGCCGGCCAGGCCATCGGTCCGGACGGCTGCGCCGTGCCGCTGACGATCGACCTGAAGGGCGTCAACTTCGACTTCGACCAGGCCACCCTGCGTCCGGACGCGGTGACGATCCTCAACGAGGCCATCGACATCCTGAAGAAGTACCCGCAGCTGAAGGTTGAAGTCGCCGGCCACACCGACTCGGTCGGTACCGACGCCTACAACCAGGGCCTGTCGGAGCGCCGCGCCAAGACGGTGTTCGACTACCTGACCAGCAACGGCATCGACGCCGCCCGCCTGAACGGCCCGACCGGCTACGGTGAAGCCCGTCCGATCGACAGCAACGACACCGACGCGGGTCGTGCGAAGAACCGCCGCACCGAGCTGAACGTCCAGAACTGAGACGTCCAGCGGTGAGGCAGGAAGGCCCGGCGAAAGCCGGGCTTTCTTTTTCGCGCTGACGATCTGGCGCGGCGCCGTGGCTTGTCGCACCGCGTCACGCTGCGTAAGCTTTCGGCCACGTTCAGTTGTACGGAGTTGCCGCCATGGCGCGTCGCCACGCTTTCTCGTTCGCACTGGCGGCTTTGGCCGCGTCCATGCTCCATGCCGCGCCGGCCGCCGAGTTGGACGGTGGGGTTGCCGGCACGCCGTCCAGCTCGCCTGTTTCGGTGCAGGCCTTCCTGCAACGCATCCGCCAGCCGGTGGCTGCGGCGCCGGCAGCGTCGGCGCCCGGCGGCTACGTGCCGCGCACGGCCCACGACAATTCGCCCTACCGCTTCGACATGACGCAGAACGGCCGTCGCATGACGGCGGAAGAGTTCGACGCGTGGATGAAGGCCCGCGGCATCCGCGTGGCCACCGGCAAGCCGGCCGGCAGCGAGCCGGCCGCCGCCGCGCCCGCCGCGGCCACCGCCCAGGCCTGCCAAGCGACCGCGACGACGTCCTGCTGAGGGCTCAGCGCTTCACGAAGCGGTAGTGGGCGACGCCCCACTCCGAACCGCCGGCGTAGCCGAACAGCTCGGCGCAGGCCATCCAGAACATGCGCCAGCGCTGCGCCCACACGGCGGCATTCTTCGCGCCGTAGGCTTCGGCCAGCACGCGATGCACTTCCTCGGCGTGCCGGTCTTGGTTCTCGAGCCAATGGTTCGCGGTCTTCTCGTAGTGGATGCCCGAGAGCACCCAGCGCTGCTCGATGCGCAGCGCGTTCTGGAAGTGCAGCAGCGTGTCGGCGCTCGGCATCAGGCCGCCGGTGAAGAAATAGCGGCCCATCCAGTTGTCCGAGCCCTCGGTCTCGAACGGGTACATCAGGCTGCGATGGCAGAAGATGTGCAC
>JAIXTZ010000116.1 GCA_027483745.1 Lysobacteraceae bacterium | reverse complement strand
GATGGCGACCGCCGGTGCGGTCGTCAGCACCCAGGTCTCGGGCATCCCGGAACTGGTGCATCACGAGCGGACCGGGCTGGTGGTGCCCCCGGGTGACGCGCGCGCGCTGGCGGATGCCCTGCAGCGTCTCCTGGGCGATGAGGTGCTTCGCCATCGCCTTGGCTTGGCCGCACGTGCTGCGGTTGCCGCCGACTTCGACGCCCGCCACGAGGCCGATCGGCTGCTCGCGCAGATCGGCGTCCGCTGCGCCATGCCTCAGGGGCTCGTGCATGCGCGCTGAGCGGGTGCTTGTCGTCACCGACGAAATGGAAGTCGGCGGGAGCCAGCGCCAGATCGTGCATCTGCTGCGTGGCCTGCGTGCCCGCGGCCGTCATGCCGAGCTGCTGTATTTCCGTGAGCGTTCCCACCTCGTCGATGCGCTGGAGGCCGATGGCGTGCCCGTCCATCGAATCGACAAACGCGGCGCCGTCGATCCGGCCTTTGTCTGGCGCTTGCAGCGTTTCCTGCGCGCCGGCCGCTTCGATGTCGTGCACGCGTTCTCGATCACGGCGGAACTCTGGGTGCGACTCGTGCTGCCGTCCGTTCCGGGCCTGCGTCTGGTGAGCTCGGTGCGTGGCCTTGGACTGACGGGGCCAGACTGGCATTGGCGCGCCAAGCGCTGGATCGTCCGTGGGTCGTCGGCCGTGATCTCGAACACCCGCGCCGGCGCCGAGCTTGTGGCCCGGCGCTGCGCCGTGCCCCTGCAGGGCATCGACATCGTTCCGAACGGGCTGGAGCTGCCACCGATGCCGACGGCGGCCGATCGTACGGCGGCTCGACGCGGCTTCGGCTTGCCCGAGGGCGCCACGCTGCTGCTGTTCGTTGGTCGATTGGTCCCGGAGAAAAACCTGCCGCTGCTGATGGACGCGGTGGCGCGGATGTCCTTGCAGCGGCGACCGCTCGTGTGGCTCGCGGGCGAGGGGCCCGAGCGGCCGCGCGTCGAGGCCGAGATCGCTCGACTTGGCCTGGGCGAACGCGTTCGGCTGCTCGGTGAGCGCAGCGACACCCGGATACTGATGCAGGCCGCTGATCTGCTGGTCCTCCCGTCGAGCGAGGAGGGCCTCTCCAACGTTCTCCTGGAAGCCATGGGCAGCGGTCTGCCGGTGATTGCGACGGCCGTGGGCGGCAGCCCGGAGTTGATCGACGATGGCGTGACCGGTCGCCTCCTCCCGAGCGGCGACGCGGCGGCACTGTCCGCGATCATCGGCGCCTTGGCCGACGACGCCGAGGAGCGCCGCCGGCTCGCGTCGTCCGCTCGCGCTGCGGCAGAAGTCCGCTTCACCCTCGGGGCGATGGTGGAGCACTCTGCGCGCATCTACGACCGCTGCCTCGGTGCACGTCGGGTGGCCGCATGAACGCACCGGTCATCGCCGCCGCCCATGATGCGCCGACGCAGGCCTTGACCGGCATTCTCGACGTCCGCGCCACGCCAGGGCCGACGGTCGCACGCTGGCTGGTCGGGCAGGGCGAGCGCCTGGCCACCGTGGCCGCGGGTTGGTCGCGACTTGCACCGCACGGTGTGGCGGGGGCCTACGGTGAAGGCCAGGTAGGCGTGCTGCGCGACGGTGACGTCACGGTGGTCGGCGTCTTCGACTTGCTCGTCGGTCGCGCCGAGGACGGGCTGCAAGGCGTGGAGCGGCGACCGTGGGCGGATTGGCGCGGTCGATTCGCCTTCGTGCGCCACGATCGCGCCAGCGGCGATTGGTGCGCCGTGGTCGACCACTTCGGCACCGTGCCGCTTTTCCACACGTCCAAGGGCGACCAGCTGCTGGTGGCCTCGCACCTGAAGCCGCTGCTTCGCGCGCCATGGGTGGCGCGCCGCGCCGATCCCGCGGCGGTGTTCCATTTCCTCAATTTCGCCTGCGTCCCGGCACCGCTGACCATCGTCGCCGACGTGCAGCGGCTTCCGCCGGCCAGCCTGCTGCGCTGGCGGGCGGGGCAGGGGCGCGTGGAGCGCTGGTGGCGTCCGACGTATGCCGAAGACCTCGACGGCGACGCGGCGACGCTCGCCGCCGGCCTGCGCGAGCGGCTGGTCGCGGCCGTGGAACGTTCCCGCCCCTCGTCGGCAACCCGCTGGGGCACGTTCCTCAGCGGAGGGACCGACAGTTCGAGCATCACCACCGTGCTGTCGCGCCAGGTTCCCCGCGAGGCCGTGCACAGCTTCTCGATCGGTTTCGCCGAGGCCGGTTACGACGAACTGGAGTTCGCCCGCATCGCCGCCTCGGCCTGCGGTGCGCACGGGCATTTCGGCAGCATCGACGAGGCCGAAACGCTGGCCGTCCTGCCCCACCTGCCCGAGCTCTTCGACCAGCCGTTCGGCAACGCCTCCGCCGTGCCCACCCTGGCTTGCGCCGCGATGGCCGCGGCGGACGGTCGCTCGATCCTCGTCGCCGGTGACGGTGGCGACGAGATCTTCGGCGGCAACGAGCGTTACGCGAAGGACAGGATCATGCAGCGCTGGTTCGCGTTGCCCGGCGCGGTGAAGACCCTGGGGCGCACGATCGGCCGTTCGGTCGGCGGCGGTTCGAGCCGCTTCCTCAACCGCATCGACAACTTCACCCGTCGCAGCAGCCTGCCCAACCCGGACCGCTTCTACACCGACGACGCGTTCGCCTCGGAGTGCTTCGACGAGCTTCTGACCGCCTCCTTCCGCTCATCGGTGACGGCCGACCTTTCGCTGCAGCTGCTGCGCGGGATGTACGCGGGCTGCGATGCGCGCAGCGAGCTGCATCGCCTGATGGCGCTCGACCTTGAGCTGGCGATCGCGCAGAACGACCTCGTCAAGGTCGACGGCGCGGCCCGGCACGTCGGCGTCACCGTGCGTTTCCCCTACCTCGACGCCGATCTTGTCGCCTACACCGGGCGGCTGAAGGCGCATTGGAAAGTCAGCGGCATGCAGAAGCGCGTGTTGTTCAAGCAGGCCACCGCCGGGATCCTTCCCGACCCCATCCTCAGGAAGCCGAAGCAGGGCTTTGGCCTGCCGATCAGCGTATGGATGCGCGATCGCCCCGCGTTCCGCGAGTGGCTCCGCGACCTTCTGCTCTCCGAGCGCACGAGGCAGCGCGGCTGGTTCGAGCCGGCCTATGTCGCCGACTTGTTCAATCGCCACCAGGCCGGCGGATGGGACTACTCGGCCCATCTCTGGTCCCTTGCGGTGCTGGAGCTGTGGGTGCGGAACAACCTCGAGGGCGAACAGCCGTGAGCCTGGCGATCCTGATGCTGCTGGAGGGGCAGTTTCCGGCCATGGGCGGCGCGGAGCGGCAAGTGGAGACCCTGTCGCATGCGCTCGTCGCACTCGGGCACACCGTCACCGTCGTCGTGCCGCGCGTCAATGGGTCGCAGAAGGCCGGCGCCTCACGGCACGGCGACCTCGACGTGTGGCGCGTGGGTTACCCGCCGCTGCGATGGATCGGCTCCCTGCTGCTGATGGTCCGGTTGGCATGGCTGCTGTTCGCCTGGCGCGATCGCTACGACGCCATCCACGTGCACATCGCCCACAACATGGGTGCCGTGGCCAGCGTGATGGGGCGTCTGCTCGGCAAGCCCGTGGTGGTGAAGTTCTCCGGATGGTGGGAGCAGGAGAAGGGTTGCCTGCGGCCGCGCGGCGGCCCGCGGGCCGCGTTGGCGCGACGCATGCTGCGTCAAGCCAGCGCGATCCAGGCCATCAGCACCCGTATTTCGCGCGACCTGGAGGCGGTGGGCTTCGATCCGGCGCGCATCCACTGGCTGCCGAACGGCGTCAAGACGGCACGCTTCGAACGCATCGTGCGGCCCGAGGCGGGCAACACGCCGCCCACCGTCGTCTTCGTCGGCCGTCTCGTGCCGGAAAAGGGCCTCGACAGCCTGCTCCATGCTTGGGCTGCAGCCCGCCGCCCGGGATGGCGGCTGCGCCTGGTGGGGGGCGGCGGCGAGGATGGCGCGCTTCGTGCCCTGGCGGCGACCCTCGGCGTTGCCGACAGCGTCGATCTGCCCGGCCCGAGCGACGCCGTGGAGCGCGAACTCGCGAGCGCCGATGTCGGCATCCTGCCTTCACGATTCGAAGGTCTCTCGAACACCCTGCTCGAGTACATGGCCGCCGGATTGCCGGTGATCGCCACGCGAATCAGCGGCAGCGAGGACCTCGTGATCCCGCGGCGCAACGGCTGGCTGTGCGATGTCGACGACGTGGCCGGCCTGGTCGCCGCGCTCGGCGAGTCGATGGACCTCACGCCAGGCGCTCGCCGGGCCATGGGAGACGCCGCACGCGCCGATGTCCTCGCCAAGGCCTCCGTGCCGGCCGTGATCGCCCAGCTCTTGCCGCTCTACGCCGGGGAGGCCGCCTGATGTGCGGCATCGTCGGATTCGCCGCGGCACCGGGGCGCACAGCACCCGATGCGCGCATCGGTGAAGCCATGAACGCCGCGATCGTGCATCGCGGCCCAGACGACGGCGGCGTGCATCGCGAGGACGCCGTGCTGCTGGGCATGCGTCGCCTCGCCATCATCGATCTCGGCGGCGGCCACCAGCCGATGGCCAGCGCCGACGGCCAGTGCGTGCTGGTGTTCAATGGCGAGATCTACAACTTCCGCCGACTGCGCACTGAACTGCAGGCGCTGGGCCACCGGTTCCGCACTGATTCGGATTCGGAAGTCATCCTGGTCGCCTACGAGGCCTGGGGCGAAGCCGCCGTCGCGCGCCTGGAGGGCATGTTCGCCTTCGCACTGTGGGACCGGACCCGCGGCCAGCTGCTGCTCGCTCGCGACCGGCTGGGCAAGAAGCCGCTCTTCCTCTGGGACGGCCCCGACGGCATCGGCTTCGCCAGCGAACTGAAGTCGCTGCTGGCGCTGCCGGGCTTCCGCCGCGAGGTCGATGCCGGCGTGCTGCCGGGCTACTTCGCCTTCGGCTATGTGCCGAGCCCGCGTTCGATCTTCCGCGATGTCCGCAAGCTGCCCGCCGGGCACTACGCCGTCTGGCGCGACGGTCGCCTGCGAGAGGCGCGCTACTGGGCGCTGGATTTCACGCCGACGTTCCGCGGCAGCGAGGCCGAGGCCGTCGAGCAGTTGCACGAGCGCCTGCAGGCAGCGGTGGACGACCGCCTCGTCGCCGACGTGCCCTTCGGCGCCTTCCTCAGTGGCGGCCTGGATTCGAGCGTCGTCGTCGCCCTGATGGCGCAGCGGATGACGCAGCCGGTCAAGACCTTCTCGATCGGCTTCAAGGAGGCGCGCTACAGCGAACTCAGCGGCGCGCGGCGCGTGGCCGACCTGCTCGGCACCGATCACCATGAACTGGTGGTTGAACCGGAGGCCACCGAGTTGATCGAGACGCTGGTCTGGCACCTCGACGAACCGTTCGCCGATTCCTCCGCGTTGCCGACCTTCCTCGTTTCCGAACTCGCTCGCCCGCACGTGAAGATGGTGCTTTCGGGCGACGGCGGCGACGAGGCCTTCGCCGGCTACGAGCGCTACCTGAAGTTCCTCGCCCTTGAACGCCTTGGGCCGCTGCGCGGCGCCGCGGCGCTCGGTCTTCGTAAGGCCGGCGGCATGCTGCCGGGCCTGTTCGGCCAGCGCCTGCGACGCGTTGGCCAGCGCCTCGGCGAGCGCTTCCCCGACAGTTATCTGAGCGGCGTGGCGCTCTCGCGACCGGACCAGATGCGCGCGCTGCTGGGCCCGGCCGGTGCGGAAGGCTACGCCGCCCTGCATCCGCTGTTCCCGCCTGGCGACACCCGGCCGATGATCGACCGCATCGTCGACGCCGACATCCGCAGCTACCTGCTCGACGACATCCTGGTGAAGCTCGATCGCATGACGATGGCGGCGTCGATCGAGGGCAGGGCGCCGCTGCTCGACCATCGCGTGATCGAGTTCGCCGTGCGCCTGCCCGCCAACCTCCGGATCCGTGGTAGCCGGGGGAAGCACGTGCTGCGCGAAGTGGCGCGGCGTTGGCTGCCCTCCGACGTGCTGGACAAGCCGAAGCAGGGCTTCGCGATCCCGCTGCCGGAATGGTTCCGCACGCGTCTCGGCGCGATGGCGGGCGATGTGTTCGCGAGTCGAGCGTTCCGCGAGCGTGGCTGGGTGCAGCCGGCCGTGGTCGATGGCCTGCTTGCCGAGCATCGCGCCCGCCGCGCCGACCACGCCGAGCCGCTCTGGCAGGTGCTGATGCTCGAACTGTGGGCGCGACGTTTCGTGGATGGTCCCTGACATGGTCCTGCGACTGCTGCTCGCCGTGCTGCTGGTCTACACGGTCAACCAGTTCCACTTCGATATCGACCTGGGGATCCCAGGCGTCAATGTCATCAACCTCGTGTTTGGCGCGGCGCTCGTTGCGCTCGTCCTTCAGGGGCGGAGCGTGTCGGCTCCAAAGCCGTCGCTCGGCGGGCCGCTTCGGCTCTACTTCGTGGCGGCGGCGATCGCGACGGCGGTGGCGATGGTCGCTCGGCCGCAGTCGCCGATGGAAGACCTCACCTACCTGAAGACGCTGCTGTTTTATCCGCTCTACTACTTCCTGTTCTACCACGCCGTCCGCGACCTCAAGACGGCTCGCCGCTTGATCCTCCTGATCTTTCTCGTCGCCGCCATGGCTGGGCTGGAGGCCGTGCGCGAAGGGCTCGACTACGGTATCGGCGGCTACTCGGAGACGCACCGGGCCGCGGGGCCGTTCGGCGCGGACTACCGCTCGGCGAATCGCGCCGGCGTGTTCTACGCGATGTTCATCCCGCTGTTCGCCGCACCGGTGTTCTTCCTCAAAGGGCAGCCGTTCTGGCGAATGGCGGCCCTGGGTGGGCTCCTCGTGCTGGCTGCCGCCGTCCTGTTCACCTACTCGCGCCAGAGTTACTTCATCGCCCTGCTGGTCCTCGCGCTGATGGCGATCCGCCGCAGCGTGTTCCTCGCCGCGTTCTGCGCCCTCGTGTTCGCCGTTGCGCTGCCTTGGTTGCCGTCCGGGGCGATGGAGCGCGTCCAAGAAACCCAGCAGGTCGACGAGTTCGGACAGGAAGAGCTCGACGACAGCACCGCCAGTCGATGGGACATCTGGGGCGGGGCGGTCATGATGTGGTCGGAAAGCCCGATCGGCGTCGGCGCCAATCGCTTCAAGGGCCTCATCGGCGGGTACTCGAACTATCCCGGCAAGGACGCCCACAATTACTACGTGTTGACGCTGGCCGAGGCCGGTCTCCAGGGGCTCGTCGCGCTGCTGGCTCTGGTGTTCGCCCTTTGGCGGCTGGGAGGGCGTCTCGTTCGCGAGGCTCGGGACCATGAATCGTTGGCGTTGGCCCACGGTTTCCGAATCGCCGTGCTGGCGATGGCTTTGGGCAACCTCTACGGGAGTCCCTTCAGCGAGGGCACCGTCATGGGCATCTTCTGGGCATTGGCCGCCCTCGTCGAACGCCACGCGCAGCTGCGTTCGGCCGCGGTCCCCGCGCTGGTCGCCGCGCCGACGCCGCGCCGCGTGGCGCCGATGGTGCGCGCGTGAGCCGCGCCGGCCATCACAAGGCGATCGGCCTTTCGGCCTTGAATGGGGCCAGCAAGCTGCTGGCGATCGGCAAGACGATGATGGTTGCCGCGCTGTTCGGCGCAAGCGCCTCGCTCGATGCGTTCTGGGTGGCCTACTCGCTGCCCCTGCTGCTGCCGTCGCTGCTCACGACCGTGGTGACGGTGGCCTTCGTGCCGAGGTTCATGGCGAACCTCGAGGGGCGGGAGGGCCCCGAGGCCTGGGCGGGGGCGAACACCTTCTTCACCGTCATCATCGGCCTCAGCCTGGTCGCCTCGTTGGCGATGTTCATCTTCGCCGAGGCGCTGGTCGGCTGGTTGGCGCCGGGGCTCGCCGCGGGGGCCCGCAGCGAGGCCGTGTCGCTGAGCCGCCTGCTGCTCCCCTGCGTGCCGCTGCTCACCCTGTCGTCGGTGTTGTCCGCGCTCAGCAACGCGCGTGAGCGCTTCGTCCTGCCGGCCCTCGAAGGCGTGCTCACCAACGTCACGATCGTGGCGTCCGCGCTCCTGCTCGCAGCACATCTTGGCGTGATGGCACTCACCTTGGGCGTGCTCGCCGGCTTCATCCTGCAGGCGGGCGTCCTCGTCTGGGGTAACCGGGACGATCTCCGCCGCAGCATCCGTCCAAGGCTGGCGTTCGGTCATCCGGATTTCCGCGCCCCCGCGGCCCACCTGCTGCCGCTGTTCGTCGGCTCGGTGGGCTCGGTGTTCACCGGCCTGATCAACCAGTACTTCCTGTCGCATGGCGAAGCGGGCGCCATCTCGGCGATGGCCTACGCGGCGATGTTCGCGTTCCTGCCGGTCGAGGTGTTCGCGCAGGCCGTCATCACCACGTTCTACCCGACGTTCGGTCGCCATTTCGCCCGTGGGGAAGTCGACGAGGCCGCCCAGGCCTTCGCCGACGGTTTGCGCTTCCTGCTGTTCCTCACCTTGCCCGCCGCCGTGCTGCTGATGCTGTTCTCCGAGCCGCTCGTGGCGCTGCTGCTCGAGCGCGGCGCCTTCACGCCGGCGCAGACCGCGCTGACCGCCAACATCACCGCGGTGTTGGCCCTGGGGCTGATCTTCCGTTCGGCGGCGTTCTTCAACTATCGCGTGCTGCACGCCGCGGTGCGTCCGTGGCTTCAGGTCGGCATCGGCCTCCTCGGCGTGATGACGCACCTCGGGCTTTGCCATCTTTGGGGTGACAGCGCCGGTGCCGTGGGCGTGGCATGGGCGGCCTCGGTGTCGATGCTGCAGTCCGCGCTGCTCTCGCTGGTCGCCGCGCTTTGGGTGCTGCGGTGGCGCTGGCCGAAGGGCCTTTGGCCCGAGCTCGGGAAGCTTGCCGCCGTCGCCGCGGCGATGGCGGCCGTGGGCCTCCTGCTCCTGCCCCTCGTCTGGCCGACGCTTCCCGAGACGCGCCTTTTCCACGCCGTCGAAGCCATGGCCATCGCCTTCGTTGCCGGTGTCGCCGGCCTCGGCTGCGCGTGGCGGTTGCGCCAGCCCGACCTGCGATGGATGGCCACCGGCGTTTGGGTCAGGCTGCGTCGCGGCACGGCACCATGAGTCCATCCCCCCTGCAACGGAGCACGATGCTGATGTCCGATTTCTTACGATCCTGCCGACGCTCCATCGTCGCCATCGCCACCTTGTCCGCCGCTTTCGCGTCGTCGGCGCAGTCGGTGCCGGGGCCCACGACGGGCCCATGCCTGAACTTCTATTCCGCCAGCTACACCCCCGTGGTGGGTGAGGTGACGGCACCGTTCAAGGCCACGCCACGACCGGCCAAGGGGGTCGCCCAACGCGACCCGTTCTTCGGCACCTGCGTCGTGCGCGCGACCGACCACGCGAACGAGCCGCCTTCCGGCTTCGCCCGGAACGACTATTCGCGCCGGCAGGCGTTCAATGCGGACAATTCGCGCTTCATCGTCTACGCCTACGACGGCGCGTGGCATCTATATGACGCCAACTCCCTCGCGCATATCCGCGCGCTGAACGGTCCAGCCGGTGATGCGGAGCCGCAATGGCACCCGACCGACCCTGCCAAGCTCTACTACCTCCCGACGAATGGCGGCACTCGGCTGTTCCTGCTCGACGTCAACACCAACGTGACGACGACGGCGGCGGACTTCGCCGGCAAGCTGCCCTGGGCCAACGTGGCGCACGTCTGGACGAAATCGGAGGGGGGGGCCTCGGCGGACGCCCGCTACTGGTGCTTCCAGGCGGAGACCACGAACTTCGGGATCCTCGGCGTCTTCACCTACGACCTTCAGTCCCAAACGGTGCTGGGCAGCCGGGCGATGACCGAGCGCCCGGACCATCTCAGCATGTCGGCCAGCGGCCGGTACTGCGTGGTCAGCAACCTTGATGGCGCGGGTGGAACCGTGGCTTGGAATCGCACCTTCACCAGTTCGCGTCAATTGCACGGCTCCTCCGAGCATTCCGACCTCGGGCTCAGCGCGACCGGCGAAGACCTCTTCATCTTCGTCGACTACCAGAGCAACGCCGGCGACCTCGTCATGGTCAATCTCGACAACGGCGTGCGAACGACGCTGTTCCCGACCTATATCGACCGCAGCGCCACGGCCTACCACGTGTCGGCGAAGAGCTTCGCCGCGCCGGGCTGGATGCTGCTGTCGACCTATGCGTACAGCGGGCCCGAGCGTTGGCTGCACGAGAGGATCATGGCCGTCGAGCTGAAGGCCGACCCGACGATCATCCACCTCGCGCACCACCAGAGCCGGGCCAACGGCTACTGGACGGAGCCGCACGCCAGCGTCAATCGAAACTTCACCCGCGTGCTTTTCACGTCGAACTGGGGCAGTACCAGCGACCAGGACGTCGATGCGTACATGATCCAGCTGCCTCCGGACCTGTTCCAGCGCGCGAAGACGCTGAGCTGTCCTGCGCCCTGACGTTTACTCGATCTGGCTCGCCGCATGGCGCGCGTCGAGCCACTCCATCGCGTCGCGAGGCTTCAGGCCCGCGGCTTTCTCGAAGGCCGCGGCGGCGGCGTCCTCGCCCTTGGCGCCGTGGAGCAGCAGCGCGACATTGCCTTCCTCGAGATGCGCCACCGGCGACTTCGGCGTCAGTTTCAGCGCGGCGGCCAGATGCTTCTCCGCCTCGGAGGCCTTGGCGCCGTAGGTCATGCCACCGATCAGCCCACCGACCTTCGACACGATCTCGGCGTGGTACACGGCCAACGCCAGCCGAGCCTCGGCGTGATCCGGTTCGATGGCCAGGGTCTTGTCGAGGCTTTCGCGCACCTTTCCAGCCAGTCCCTGCTTCAAGGCTTTCACGATGCTGATGCCCTGGCTGTAGCGGCCCAGCCCGAATGCCCGACGGTAGTGGCTGTTGGCCTCCCCGGGCAGGGCGTCGATGGCCTGCTCGGCGATCGCGGCGACGAACTCGAAGCGCTGCAGGCGCTCGGCGTCATCGTCGACCAGGTAGGCGGCGTGGATGCCCATGGCTTTCGTAGCCAGCGAGGCGCCCAGCACGCCGAGCGCGCGACCGGCCTCGTGCGCCGCCTCGAAGCGGCCTTCGTGGAAGGCCCGCCACCCTTCCTGCAGCTGGGTGGCCGCGCCCTCGGCATCCAGAGCTTTCGGCGCCGCCTTGCCCGCGGCCTTCAGCAGCGCCGCGGCGCGCTTCGCATCGGGGAAGGGCTCGGCGTCGCCGGCGTGCAGGTCTTTCCATGCCTTCTTGAGTGCGTCGCCCGAAAAGTCGAACGTCGGGGCCTTGGCGGGCAGGGCGGCCCAGCTGGACTTCTTTTTCGTCGCCATCGTTGCGATCTCCTCGATTCACCGCGAAGACTGCGGCGATATTTCCTTCCCGTCTAGTGTGAAAGCTCGGCGCTACGAACCAAGACTCGCGCCGACGCCATTCCGGCGCGAATCCAACGGTGGTCCCATGGCACGTTCGTCCTCCCGCACCCGCAGCACCGCGCGCTCGCGCGCCGTCGCCGCGCCGGTCACTCCGCGCACGGTTTTCCTGGCCAGCCTCGGAGCCGCCGTGATGGCTCGTCGCCAGGCGGAGCGTCTTGCGGCTGATGTCGCGGAAGTGCCGCAGCGCCTGCGCGCTGGGGCCGATGCGGCGGTGGTCACCGCGCGCAGCGAAGTGAAGAAGCTGGCCAAGTCGGCCCGTTCGCGCATCGCCCCGCTGCAGCGGGAAGCGGACAAGCTCGGTGCCCAGCTCGACGCGGTACGCGCGCAGGGCGTCGCCGAGGCCGCCAAGCGCCTGAACCCGCTCCTGGCCCGGGCCGGTCTGCCGACGATCGCCGCGAAGGTTTCGTCGAAGCGCGCGCGCAAGCCGGCGGCCAAGCGCGCGATCGCGAACAAGACGGTGCGTCGTCGCGCCTGAGGCGATTCAGTCCTGGTAGGCCTGGCTGAGCGTGTTCAGGTGGACACGCTCGGCATCGCGGAGGAAGGGCGAGATCAGCATCATCATCTGCACGATGCCTTGTCGGATCGACTTCTCTTCGTCCTGATCGCCGCGCGCGGCACCGTAGTTCAGCCAGAAGGTCGCGACCAGCAGGATGTTGGTCGCCAGCGCGTCCATTTCGGCCGCCGAGGCGCGCAGCACCCCGGCCTGCGAAAGCCCGCGGATCACCGAGCTGGCATTGTCCGTGGCGCGCTTCAGGATGCGCGCGAAGCGCATGCGCAGCCTGCGGTTGCGGCTTAGGATGTCGACGAGGTCTCGATACAGGAATCGGTTGTCCCAGATGCACTCGAACACGAGGTGCATCTGCAGCCAGATGTCCTCGAGGCCCGGGAGGCGGCCCTCGGGCACCGTCATCGCCTCGCCGATCCGCTCTTCGTAGCGTCCGAAGAGCTGCTCGATGATGTCGTCCTTGTTGCGGAAGTGGTAGTACAGGTTGCCCGGGCTGATCTCCAGCTCGTCGGCGATGTGGTTCGTGGTCACGTTCGGCTCGCCTTGGGCGTTGAACATCGCCAGGGCGCAGTCGAGGATCCGTTGCCGGGTCTGGGGGGCCATCGGGATGGACGCCGGCCGGCCGTCAGGCCGTGAGCTTCTTCACGAGGTCGACGTACTTCTTCATCGCGTCGTCCTGCGTGGTGCCCTTGAGCTTCTCCCACGCTTCGTACTTCGCGTTGCCAACGAAATCGAAGAAGCCGGGGCGCGCGCCGTTGACGTCCCCCTCCGAGCCCTGTTTGTAGAGCGCGTAGAGGCGCAGCAGCGTGTCGTTGTCGGGGCGTTCGGCGAGGGCCATCACGGCGTCCTTGGCCTGTTCGAACTGGGTCTTGAGGTCGGGCATTGCGGCGATCCGGGGCTGACGGCGAACGCTGAGATAACACGCCCCCCCGGGCCGGTCAACGCACCCGCACCGTTTGTCGTTTCCATGCGCCTCTGGCAACGTTGGCCGGTGTCCCGCATGCCTGCGGGAGGTTGACCATGATCGTTCCGGGGAGAGCGTGACATGACGTATTTCGTGACCGGCGGCACCGGTTTCATCGGCCGGTTCCTGGTCAGCAAACTGCTGGCGCGCAAAGGCCAGATCCATGTGCTCGTGCGCAAGGGCTCGCAGAAGAAGTTTGACGAGACCGCCGCGAAGATGGGCTGGGACCGGAAGCGGGTGCTCCCGGTCGTCGGCGACCTGGCGAAGTCCAAGCTCGGCCTGACCGCCGCGCAGCTCAAGGCACTGACTGGGAAGGTGAAGCACGTCTTCCATCTCGCCGCCATCTACGACCTCACGGCCGACGCCGAATCCCAGCGCGTGGCGAACGTCGAAGGGACGAAGCACGCGATAGAGTTCGCCGGCGCCGTCAAGGCCACCTGCTTCCATCACACCAGCTCGATCGCCGCTGCCGGCCTGTACCCCGGCGTGTTCCGCGAGGACATGTTCGACGAGGCGGAGGGCCTGAATGACCCGTACTTCCGAACGAAGCACGATTCCGAGGGCCTGGTTCGGAATTCGTGCCCGGTGCCGTTCCGCATCTATCGCCCCGGCGTCGTCATCGGCCACAGCAAGACCGGCGAGATCGACAAGATCGACGGCCCGTACTACCTGTTCTCGCTGATCAAGAAGATGCGGCAGACCCTGCCGCAGTGGATGCCGACGCTGGGCATCGAGGGCGGCAAGATCAACCTGGTGCCGGTGGATTTCGTGGTCGACGCGATGGACCACATCGCCCACAAGCGCGGCCTCGACGGCAAGTGCTTCCACCTGGTGGATCCGGACCCGGAGCGCATCGGCGAGGTGATGAACACCT
>JAIXTZ010000254.1 GCA_027483745.1 Lysobacteraceae bacterium | reverse complement strand
CGGGCGCCTTGCTGTAGCTGCCCTCGGGCACGTTGAAGTGCCACGGGTCATAGCCCCAGTTGTAGCAGTCACGCTCGCGCACGGCGCCGATCGCCGCCTGCACGCCGTCGCCGGCCGGGCCTTCGCCGGCCGGAAGCTCGGGCCGCGCGCAATCGCGCTCGGGCACGGAAGCGAGATCGTAGGTGGGCAGCAGGTGCACGTCGGTGAGGCCGGCGCCGGCCAGCGCGCGCAGGTGGGTCATGCCCGCCGTGTCGTCGTGGGTGAAGGCGAGGTAAGTCCCGCGGTGTGCCTCGGGCACCGTCGCGTCATCGCGCGAGAAATCGCGGACATGGAGTTCGTAGACGACGAGGTCGGTGTTGCCCTGCACAGTGTCCGGGCGGCGGTCGTTGGCCCAGCCCTCCGGTTTCGTCGCCGGATCGTCGAGATCGAGCACGACGGACGCCTGCGAATCCGCATTGAGGCCAAGCGCATACGGATCGGTGACGCGATTGCGCACGAGACCGACGCCCGGCACGAGGACGTCAACGAGGAAGGCATAGCGACGCCCGCGAAGGTCGGCGGGGACGGTGTGCGTCCAGATGCCGCTCGCGGGTTCGGCGCGCATCAGCGGCGCGTCAATGGTGGGCGTGGCATCGGCGGTCGAGGCCTCGGTGGCGCCGAACAAGCAGAGCGACACGTTCGTCGCCGTCGGTGCCCACAGCGCGAAGCGTGTCGCGCCTGCCTCGATCGTCGCGCCAAGCGTTGCGTCCTTCGCCTTGGGCGCGAACACGGCATCCAACGCGCCGGCGTTCTGCAGGCCGGTGGCATCGAGCACGCGGCCGTCGGCGTCGAGCGCCGCGACGACCAGCGTTTCGCGCCAAGCGTCCGTCGGCAGCGGCGCGGCGAGTTCGAACGTGCTGCCGGGCACGTGGCTGAAGCGGGAATCGATGCTCCGAAGGCGGGTCGGCGTGAGCTCCTGGCGGATTGCGTGGCCTTCCGGCGCGGCGCCGGGAACGAGCCGAAGCTGCGGGCTCGGCGCGCGCAGCAGCACGACCGAGGCGGCCTCCGCTGGCGCGGCCCAGCGCAGTGTCGTGGCATCGAGCCAGGCCGCGCGTTGGTGCGCGGGCAGGGCGTCGGACCATGGATGGATCACCGTCGTGCCGGCATGCACGGCGCACTCCGCCGGTCGCGTGTCGGGCGGCGGCATCGCGTGGGCCGGGCTCGTGGCGACGGCGAGGGCGACGAAGGCGGTGGTGCGAAGCAGCATGGAAAGTCCGTCGGGCGGGCGGCTTCGCATCCTAGGCCGTGCGCGCGCGGTAGGCGGCTCGATCGCGATGCATACGTATGCGTGCGCCGCCCGGGTTCGGGACAGCCGCTACGCTCACAGCCGGTTCGATGGAACGCTTTTCGCATGCTGCGATGCATCACGCTGTCGGCGGTGTTGGGTTGTGTTGGCCTCGCCAATGCGACGTCGCCCTATTGCGCGCCGCAGGGCGACGCGCCGTCCCTGACCTTGCGCCCAGACGGAGGGCCGGAAGGGCGCGGCCAACGGATCGTTGCCAGCGACCAGCATCGCGGCGACCTCGACGCGCGGGCCTTCGAATGGCTGGGCGGCACGGGCTATCGGATGCATGCGTGGTCCGGGCCGGGGGATCTCGCCTTGCTGCGCGGATTTGCGCTCGTCGTTGATGGGGCGCTGAAGCCACGTCGCGACGCCGAAAGCGACACCCTGCGGCCCTGGGGCCACGACGTGCAGCATGCGGACGGCAGCATCGAGGCCCTGCAGCTGCAGGCCAGTCATCCCGCGCTGTCGATCTGTGCGGAGGCGCGCGACGGCCGCCGCGTGGCCCTGCTGCTGATGCTGGGGCCGGAGGCCGAGGGGCACGCGTTCTCCGCCAACGTGCGGGTGCGGCGCGTCGAGGCCGATGACGCGCTGCGGCGGGCCGTGGGTGCGCCTGCGGAGATCGCCTTGGTCCTCGTCGAACCCGAGGTGCCGACCTCGACGCTCGCGGTGCATCTGGCTTTCGGCCGAACCCCGGACGACGCGAACGCGACGATGGTTGCGCTGCAGGGCGAGGCGGACCGGGGTTTCGGCGGGGATCTGTGGGCTGCCGGCATCGAACGCCGTCGCGCGGGCCTCGAATCGCTAAGCCTTCGCACCGGGGATGCGGCCTTCGATGACGCCTTTCGCTGGGCTATCGCCAGCAATGCCACCTTCCGCACCGACGAGTTCGGCCCGGGCCTCTGGGCCGGCCTGCCGTGGTTCCGCGACAACTGGGGCCGCGACACCTTCATCGCCCTGCCGGGCACCCACCTCGTCACCGGCGAATTCGAGCGCGCAAAGGCCGTCATCGCGAATTTCGCCGCGCTACAGAACCGCGCCGAGGGGGCGGAGCAGGGCCGCGTGCCGAACCGCGTGGCTGCGGCGACCGACACGCTTTACAACACCGTCGATGGCACGCCGTGGCTGATCCGCGCCGCGTGGGAAACCGCGCAGGCCAGCGGTGATGCCCGCGGATTGCCCGGGCTGCGGCGCCTCATCCGCGACTATGTGGCCGGTGCCGAGCCGCACCTCGACGGCGACGGTCTGCTGCGCCACGCCGAAGCCGACACCTGGATGGATGCGCGCATCCGCGGCGGTCGCGGCTGGTCGCCGCGCGGCGACCGTGCCATCGAGATCCAAGCCCTGTGGCATGCGGTGCTGGTGATCGGCGCGGATCTGGCGGCGCGCAAGGGCGACACCGCCGAGGCCGAGCGCTACGCCGCCATGGCGGCTCGCACGCGCACCGCGGTGTTGGCGCGCTATTGGCGCGACGGCCACCTCGCGGATCGCCTGCTGGCCGATGGCCGTGTCGACACCAGCGTGCGCCCCAATGCGTGGATGGCCGTCTCGGTCCCGCCGCGGCCGGAGCGCGCCCCCTTCCTGCCTCGCGACGTCGAGCAGGCCATCACGCGGGACACGGCCGCCGCGCTGTTGCTTGCGCGCGGGCCGCTGTCGCTCGCCCCCGACGACCCGCGCTTCCATCCGCGGCATGTCGATGACGCGCACCACCACAAGGACGCCGCGTACCACAACGGCACGGTGTGGCAATGGACGGCGGGCCCGGCGATCACCGCGCTCACGCGCTTCGGCCAGCAGGAGACGGCCTATCGCTTGACGCGCGAGCTGGCGCGCCAGCTCCTCGAGGACGACGCGCCGGGGCATCTCGCGGAACTCGCCGACGCCACGCTCGACGACGCGGGTCGCGTTCGGCCCTCAGGCACCTACGCGCAGAGCTGGAGCACGGCCGAGTTCGTCCGCAATGCCGTGCAGGATTACCTCGGCGTGCGCCCGCGCCTCCTCGATGGCGTGGTCGAGCTGAGCCCCGCGCTGCCGGCCGCTTGGACCGACATCGAGGCCGTGCTGCCGCTGGGCGATGGCCAGCCGCTGCGCTTCACCGTGACCCAGCGCGAGGGGCGCCAACGCTGGACCTTCGCGGCGCGCGAATGGCCCCTGCGCCTCTCCTTCGGCGGAATGCTGGGCGCCTACGAACCGCAAACCGTCACGCTGCGCGACGCCCCGCTCGTCATCGACTTGCCGATCCCGGACGCCCCGGCGCCGTGGCCGCTCGCCGCGGAGCCGACGCCACCTGCCGACGGCTGGCCGGTCCAGCAGGGCCGCGACGTGCTGGAACGCTTCATCGAATCCGGCGGCCTCGACCGCCATCCGCAACCGACGCGCGCGCAACTGCTCGCGCCGACCGACACCGAGCGCAAGGACACCCCATGACCTCGACACCTT
>JAIXTZ010000297.1 GCA_027483745.1 Lysobacteraceae bacterium | reverse complement strand
GGCCCGGTCGGCGTGTCGAAGGACAGCTTCTTCGCCCGCATGGCCGCCCGCGTGAAGGGCTGGTTCGGCGGCTGACGATGCCCCTGCTGCGCTTCGACGCGGTCCACAAGCAGTACCCGGGCGGCCGTGCCGCCCTGCAGGACGTGAGCTTCGGCGTCGAGGCCGGCGAGGTGCTGTTCGTCACCGGCCACAGCGGGGCCGGCAAGAGCACCCTGCTGAAACTGCTGCACCTCGCCGAGCGGCCCGACCGCGGCGCGGTGCTGCTGGAAGACCGCAACCTCGCCGCCGTGCGCGGCCGCGACGTGGCGCGCTACCGCCGCCGCGTCGGCGTGGTGTTCCAGGACCATCGCCTGCTCCCGCATTGGACCCTCGCTGACAACGTGGCCCTGCCGCTGCGCATCGCCGGCGCGCCGGAGGCCGACGTGCTGCCGCGGGTGCGCGAGGTGTTGGGCCGGGTGGGCCTCGGCGATCGTCTTTCCGCCTTGCCGCCCCAGCTCTCCACCGGTGAGCAGCAGCGCGTGGGCATCGCCCGCGCCATCGTCGGTTCACCGGTGCTGCTGGTGGCCGACGAACCGACCGGCAACCTCGATCCGCAGCTGGCCGCCGAGATCATGGGCCTGTTCCTCGAACTGCCCGAGCGCGGCACCACGGTGCTGATCGCCAGCCACGACCTCGCGCTGATCAAGCGCACGCGCCAGCGCACGCTGGTGCTGCACGAGGGCCGGCTGGTGGACGACATCGCTGCGCAGGACCTCGCCGCATGAGCGCGAACCGCAGCGCGCTGCGTCGCGAGGTGTACGGCGGTCCCGGCGTTGGGGCGTGGGGGCGCAGCCATCGTCGCGCCTTCGCCGATGCCGTCGCGCGCCTGCGCGCCGCGAAGCTCGCCACCGCGGCGACGCTGGCGGTGTTCGCCCTGGCCCTGCTGCTGCCCCTGCTGCTTGGCCTGTTTCTCGCCAACGCCCTGCGCTTCGCCGGCACGCTCGACGCCGCCCGCGAGATCAGCGTCTTCCTCGACGCGGAAGCCGACGCGGCCGATGCGCGCCGCCTCGCCGAGGCCTGGCGCGCCCGTCCCGACGTCGCCGCCGTGGTGCTGCGCACGCCGGACGAAGGGCTCGCCGAGTTCCGGCAGATGAGCGACCTCGCGGGCGCGCTCGATCTGCTCGATGGCAATCCCTTGCCCTGGGTGCTGGTGGTTTCGCCGCAGGACGGCGTGGCCTCCGATCCGGCGGCACTGGCCGAGGCCCTGCAGGCCGAGCCCGGCGTGGACAGCGTGCAGTACGACGCCGCGTGGCGGGCGCGCCTCGACGCGTGGCTGGCGCTGGGCCGCCGCGCGGTGGGCCTGCTGGCCCTGCTGCTGGCCGCCGGCGCGGTGCTGGTGGTGGGCAACACCGTGCGCCTCGACCTCGCGACGCGTCGCGAGGAGATCGCGCTGTTGCAGCAGCTCGGCGCCGACGACGCCGACATCCGGCGTCCGCTGCTGCATTTCGGCGCGCTGCTGGGCGCGCTCTCCGGTGCGCTGGCGCTGGCCGGCGTGTTCGTCATCGGCGGCCTGCTGCGCGCGCCGATGGCCGAGCTCGTGGCGACCTATGCCGGCGGATTCGCGCTTGCAGGCCCCGGCATCGCCGAATCCGCTGTCGTTCTTGCGACCGCCGCCTCGCTGGGCTGGCTTGGCGCGCGGGTGGCGGCGGGCCATTATCTGCGGACTTCGCCCCCGGCCACCTCATGAGCACACCCGCGTTCCGCACCTTCGACAGCACGTCGCCACGCATCCTCGTGGTCGACGGCTCGAAGGTGGTGCGCAAGATGATCGAGGGTGTGCTGCGCCAGCAGCTGCCGCAGGCCGAGATCATCCTCTGCGAGAACGGCGACGAGGCGAAGGTGGCCCTGCAGCAGGGCGCCATCAACCTCGTCACCACCGCGCTGCGGCTGCCCGACATCGACGGCCTCGAGCTCGCGCGCTACCTGCGCGAACACACGCCGCAGGCCTATATCCCGATCATCGTGGTCTCCGGCGACGTGCAGGACCGCCTCGAGACGCGCTCCATCACCGACGACGTCACCGACTACTTCGACAAGTCGCTGGGCTTCACCGCGCTGGCCGCCTTCATCAAGGGCTACGTGGCGCCCGAGGGCGCGCCCGGCGGCGAAGTGCTGTACGTCGAAGACAGCAAGGTCGTCGCGGTCGCCACGCGGCGCATGCTCGAGAAGCACGGCCTCAAGGTGATGCACTGCAGTGGCGTCGAGGACGCCATCGCCTGGCTGGAATCGGCCCTCACCCAGGGCCGCGTGCCGGGCTGCGACATCGTGCTGACCGACGTGTACCTCAAGGGCGAACTCACCGGGAAGGACCTGGTGAAATCGATCCGCAACGACTTCGGTTACCCCAAAGGCCAGCTCCCGGTGCTGGTGATGACCGGCGACGCCAACCCCGCCAACCAGACGGAACTGCTGCGCGCCGGTGCCAACGACCTCGTGCTCAAGCCCATCGAGGAGCGGCTGCTGATCACCAAGCTGCTGTTCCAGCTCCGCGTCGGCCGACTGCTGCGCGAGCGCCACGGCCATTAGCTCCGCGGGCCGCCCGCAGCGTCTGCGCTCCTAATTCTTTTCCCCACCACCCGAGACCCCCCGCATGTCCGTTCGCCTGTTCGCCCCCCTCGCCCTCGCCCTCTCGCTCGCCGCCTGTGGCGCCCCCAATGCCGACGGCTCCGAGGATGTCGGCGTGTTCGACCTCGCGGTCGGGGACTGCTTGATCGACGACACCGAAGGCGAAGTCGCGGAGACGGTGAAGATCGGCTGCGACAAGCCGCATCTGTCCGAGGTCTATCACCTGTTCGACCTGCCCGGCGGCGCCTTCCCGGAGCCTGCGGTGATGGACAAGGCCGTCGAGGCCGGCTGCCTCAGCGCCTTCGAGCCCTATGTCGGCCTCGACTACGACAGCTCCGAGTACGTGTTCACCACGCTCCAGCCGACGCCGGAAAGCTGGGCCGACGGCGACCAGGAAGTCGTCTGCATGCTCGCCACGCAGGACGGCAGCACGATCACCGGCAGTCTGCGCAACGCCAAGCGCTGACCCCGGACCGATGGCGGCCGCCTTGCACCCCAGTTGGGCGGCGCGCGTCGGTGCCCACCTCGAGCGCCCCGACATGCAGGCGCTGGCCGCCTTCCTCCGTTCCGAGAAGGCGGCAGGCAAGCGCGTGCACCCGCCGGGCCGGCAGATGTTCGCGGCCCTTGATGCCGTGCCCTTCGACGCCGTGCGGGTGGTCATCCTCGGCCAGGACCCCTACCACGGGCCGGGTCAGGCCCATGGCCTCAGCTTCTCGGTGCCGCCCGGCATCGCCATCCCACCGTCGCTGCTCAACATCTTCAAGGAGATCGAGCGCGACCTCGGGCTGCCGATGCCGCGCCACGGCTGCCTACAGCACTGGGCAGCGCAGGGCGTGCTGTTGCTGAACGCGGTGCTCAGCGTCGAGGAAGGGCGCGCCGGCAGCCATGCCGGCAAGGGCTGGGAGGGCTTCACCGACGCGGTGATCGACGCGCTGTCCCGCGAGCGCGAGGGGCTCGTGTTCCTGCTCTGGGGCAGCTACGCGCAGAAGAAAGGCGAGCTGATCGACCGGCAGCGCCACTGCGTGCTGAAGGCGCCGCATCCGTCGCCGCTGTCCGCCCATCGGGGCTTCCTTGGCTGCGGGCACTTCGGCAAGGCCAACCGCTGGCTGCAGGGCTTGGGCGAGGCCCCGATCGACTGGGCGCTGCCGCCGGCTTAGCCCGGGTTCTTGCCGGTCCAGCCGGCGCTCAGCGCAGCGGTATCGAGCGTGCGCGCCGTGTCCGGCGCTTCCGTCAGTTCGCCGACGTCGCCGAGATCCGGCACGTAGAGCCACTGCTGCATCAGCCCGGACGGGTAGCCGCGGCGCTTGACGAGTACGACGTACTCGCTGCCGTCGTGCTGCAGGAAATAATCGCGACCATCGCGCGGGCCCGCGCGGTGGTCGACCCGCAGGACCTGGCCGTCCCACGGGTGGTTGATGCCGGTAATCCGCAGGTAGGCGGCATCCTCGCCGGGGATATCGGCCAGCGCGACCTCGACCAGGCCGGGTCCGACGAAGGCTTCGCCGTAGCGCGCGACTGGGCCGCCCTGGACCGGCCGCGCCCGTGGCGGCTCTGCGACGGGCGGCTCTGCGACGGGCGGCTCTGCGACGGGCGGCTCTGCGACGGGCGGCTCTGCGACGGGCGGCTCTGCGACAGGCGGCTCTGCAGCGGGCGGCTCTGCAGCGGGCGGCTCTGCGACGGGCGGGGGCGGGGCGGTGAGCGTCGACGCTGTTTCGCTCGCGACCGGCGGTGCTTCGCGCGTCAGGGCCCACACGGCCAGCGCCGCCAGCGCGGCGGCACCGACGAGTCGTGCAGGGACGCGCCAGCGCGAGGGCCGTCCGGCTGTTGTCGCAGGCGCGGGCGATGCGGCGCCGCCGGTATGCCCGGGAATCGGGCTCAGCACCGTTGGCGCCGAGGCCGGCGCAGGCGTGGCGCGCAGTGGCGCGCGCGGACCAGCCAGCAGCGGATGGGCCTCGAGTGCCTGCAACAGGGCGCCGGCCCCACTCGTGCGCTCCGAGGGCGCTTTGGCCAGGAGCCCGCCCAGCAGGGCGATCGTGGCCGCATGCACCTCGACCCCGAGGCTCGCGAGGTCCGGTGGCGGGGACTGCACCACCCGCTCCATGGTGCGGAACGGGCTGTCCGCCTCGAAAGGCAGCCGGCCGCTGAGCAACTCGTACAGCACGATGCCGAGCGCGAACAGGTCGGTGCGGGCGTCGATGGCCTGCCCGAGGCAGGCTTCCGGGGACAGATAGCCCGGCGTGCCGATCACGTCGCCGGTGCCGGTGAGGCGGGCGCTGGCGTCGCGTTGGGCGCGGGCGATGCCGAAATCGGCGATCTTCAGTACCCCGTTGGCGCCCAGCAGCAGGTTCGCGGGCTTGATGTCCCGGTGGACGAGGCCGCGGGCGTGGGCCGCGGCCAGGCCCTGAGCGGCTTGGCGGATGAGATCCAGGGCCTGCGCTTCCGGGACACGCCCCAGCCGCGCGGCGACCTGGGCGAGGTTTTCGCCGTCCACCCACTCCATCGCGAACCAAGGCCCTTCGGCGTCCTCGTCGATCCGATAGATCGGCAGCACATGGGGGTCGGTGACGGCCGCCATGGCTCGCGCTTCGCGCAGGAAGCGCTCGACCAGCTCGGGCTGGTGGCTCAGAGCGGGGGTCAGGGCCTTGATCGCCACGTAGCGCTGCAAGGCCGGCTCGTAGGCCTTGTAGACCACGCCCATGCCGCCGCGGCCGAGCTCACTGACGATGGCGTAGGGGCCGAGGGCCGTCTTCATGGACCATCACGGGGCGCAGGAGGCCCCGAAGAATGCCGGATTGTTGCCCCTGCCGGAACGCTGTGGAACTTCCGGCACGCTTAGCACTCGTACCGGGCGAGTGCTAGATTGCCTGCCGTAACCCCCCGAGGGACCCCGAAATGACCGCGACCCTGATCACCGCCAATTACCCCATTCCCAGCGCGCTCGGCTCGCTGGAGGCCTATGTGGCGGCCGTCCACCAGATCCCCGTGCTCAGCGTCGAGGACGAGCAGGCGCTCGCCCGCCGCCTCCGCGACCAGGGCGACCTGGAGGCCGCCAAGGCCCTCGTCGTCTCGCACCTGCGCTTCGTCGTCCACGTGGCCCGCGGCTACCAGGGCTACGGCCTCGGCGTCGGCGACCTCGTGCAGGAAGGCAACATCGGCCTGATGAAGGCGGT
>JAIXTZ010000312.1 GCA_027483745.1 Lysobacteraceae bacterium | reverse complement strand
GCGGCGATGACGCGCTTCTGCTCGTCGGCGAAGCCGGGGATGCCGACCTGCACGTCCGTCGGCGCGAGCCCGCTGGCGCTGCGCACCAGGATCGCGACGCCGTTGTAGGTCTTCTGCCCGGAGAATACCGAGCGGTAGCCCAGCGCGGCGATCTCGCTGTCGGGGAAGCGGCGGTCCTCGAGCTTGGTCTCCTGCAGGCCGACCACGTCGGGCTGGCGGGAGCCGAGCCAGGCCAGCAGGTGCTCCTGCCGGGCGTTGAGGGAGTTGACGTTCCAGCTGGCGATTTTCATGCCCGAAGTGTACCGCCCGCTCCAGCCGGGATCCGCCTCGCGTTGCATGCTCGCCGGGAACGGCTACGCTCGGCAGCTGGACGCCCGGAACCCCATGCCACCCCTCTTCGCCCGCCTGCTGGCCCGCCTGCGGAACGACTTCCGCCTGAGCATCATCACCGTGTTCGGGGTGTGCGCCGTGGTGTCCATCGCGCCATTCGCCGCACTGCGCTTTTCGCAGGGGCAGTGGCTGGCAGGCGTGGTGGACACGCTGATCGTTCTGGGCATCGTCGGCCCGTCCATCCACGCCTGGCGCGGTGGCGACCTCGACGTCGCCGGCCTGTGCATCGCGGTGACGAACACGACGGGCGCGCTGCTGATCGTCGCCCTGCTCGGCAAGACCGGGGTGTACTGGCTGTTCCCGACCCTGCTCGCGAATTCGTTCCTGATCAGCCCTCGAATCGCCGGCGCACTCGCGCTGGCGGCCGTCGCCCTGGCGCAGCTGCAGCCCGACGCCTTCGACTCCCTCGGCCAGCGGCTGACGGTGACCACCACCTTGCTGCTGGTCTCGCTGTTCGCCTTCATCTTCGCCCTGCGCACCGAGATGCAGCGGCACGCCCTGGAGGAGATCGCGGCACTCGACCCCCTCACGGGAGCGCGCAACCGCCGCGCCATGGACGAGGAGGTGTCGATCGCACTGAACGCCCATCAGCGCACCGGACGCCCCGTGACGCTGGCCGTGCTCGACCTCGACCATTTCAAGCGCGTCAACGACCAGTATGGGCACGAGACCGGTGACCGACTGCTCTGCACCTTCGTCGACCTGGTGCGGCGATCGACGCGCGCGACGGACCGGCTGTTCCGCTACGGCGGCGAGGAATTCGTGCTGTTGATGGAGCACACCGACGAGATCGGCGCGATGCGCGCATTCGCCAACCTGCAGCGCCGCATCCACGAGGAACTGCGCGCCGGCGGGTCGCCGGTGACGGTGTCGATGGGCGCCGCGGTGCTTCGCTACGGCGAAAGCCGCGACGCCTGGTTCGCCCGGGCGGATGCCGCCCTGTACCGGGCGAAGCAGGAAGGCCGCGACCGGTTGGTACTCGACGACGCCACGCCATGATCCGGACCAAGGCCATCGCGAGCCTGCGCCAGCGCATCCGCTCGGACTTCCGGCTGGGCATGTACGTCGGGTTCGGGGCACTGGCCGTCCTGATCCTGCTGCCTCTTGCCGTGGTGCGCGTGCTGCAGGGCGCCATGGCGCACGCCATCGCTGACGTCGTGGTCGTCGGATTCATCGTTGGCGCGACGATCCACGCCTGGCGGGGCGGCGACCTCGACCGGCTCGGCACGGTCGTCGCGATCGCCATGGCGATCGGCGGGTGCGTCGTGGCCACGATCAGCCCCGCGGGTCTGTACTGGCTTTATCCGATCGTGATGGCCATCACCTTCATGGTGCGCCCGCGCGTCTCGCTGCCGATCTATGCCGGCGTGATCCTGTGGCTGGCCATCGAGGGCGATGCCCTTGCCCAGACGGGACAGCCGCTTGCAGCCGCGGCGGCGATGGTGGTCAACGCCGTGTTCGCGATGATCTTCGCGGAGCGCAGCAGCGAGCGCCGCGTGCAGCTCGAGCAGCTCGCCACCGTCGATGCCTTGACCGGCGCCGAGAACCGCCGCGCGCTGGAAACGGAGCTGGAGATCGCGATCGCCGGGTTCCGACGCGATGCCCGCCCCGTCGCGCTGGCCTTGCTCGACCTGGACCACTTCAAGGCGATCAACGACCGGTTCGGACACGAAGAAGGCGATCGCGTCCTGCAGCAATTCGTGCAGGTGGTGCAGTCCTCGGTCCGTCGCACCGATCGCCTCTACCGCTATGGCGGCGAGGAGTTCGTGCTGCTGATGCCCGCCACCGACGAGCTCGGGCTGCAGCTGGCGATGAGCCACCTGCGCTCGCAGATCCGCGCCACGCTGAAGGTGCAGGACGAGCCGGTGACGGTCTCGATCGGGGGCGCCATCCTGCGGACGGGAGAGAAGCGCGACGCGTGGTTTACGCGTGCCGACGACGCCCTGTACCGCGCGAAAGAGCGCGGACGGAACCGGCTCGAGATCGACGACGCGGAATGAGGCCCTGGCTCAGGCCGGCAGACGGCCCAGCAGCTCGCCGACATCGCGCGAGACGGCGGCGCGGCGCAAGGGGGCCAAGGCCGCGCGGGCGGCATCCCGAGCCGGCCCCGCCCACCGCGGGAGGCCCTCGAACGCCCCGAGCAAGCGTGCGGCGACCTGGGGATTGATCGGATCGAGGGCGAGCACCTGCGCCGCGACGAAGCGATAGCCGGCACCGTCGTGGCGATGGAACCCGGCGGGATTCAGCCGCGCAAAACTGCCGGCCACCGCGCGCACGCGGTTGGGATTCGTCGGCACCCAGAAGGCGCCGGCGACCAGCGCCTCGACGTCGTCGAGCGCCTCGGCGGCCGGGCGCGTCGCCACCACGGCCAACCACTTGTCGGTGACCAGCGGGTGGTCGGCGAACTCCGCGGCGAACGCCTCACGGGCCGATGCGGCGCCGTCGGCCTGCACGTGCAGCAGCGCACGCAACGCGGCCATGCGCTCGGTCATCGAGCGCGCATCCGCCCACAGCCCGCGTGCGGCGGCACCGCCGTCCACGCGGGACAGCCAGGCGAGCGCGGCATGGCGCAGGCTGCGCGCCGCCATCGCGGCATCGTCGAGCCCGCCAGCGGCCTCGACGCGCAAGGCGTCGAAGCGCGTCTGCAACGCCGCCCGGTGCACCGTAGCCAAGGCCAGCGACAGCCGTTCACGGGCGGCCACGAGCGCCCCCGGGTCGGCCACGGCAACGGCGTCGGCCAAGGTGTCGAAGTCAGGCAAGGCCAAGCATTCGGCGACGAAGGCCGGATGCGCGTGCGTGTCGGCCAGCAAGGCGCCGATTGCCGCCGACAGGGCGGCCTCCGCGGCATCGACGTCACCCAGGCCGTCCACGGACTCGCCCGCGCGTGCGAGCAGCACGTCGAGCGCGAGGTGTTGCAAGGCGTCCCAACGCGCGAAGCCGTCACTCTCGACTTGCACGATGCGGGCACGCTCCTCGGGCGGCATCGGCATCCGCAGGCGGATGGGCGCGGCGAAGCCGCGGTTCAGCACGGGCAGGGGCTCGGCCGCCAAGCCGCGCCAACGCAGCGTATGCGTCGCATGGCGAAGCAGCAGGCCGTCGGGCATCGCTTCGGCATCGTGGGAGGGCGAGGGCAGCGCATGCCCCGCCGCATCGTAGAGCGCCAAACGCATCGGGATCGGCAGCGGGACGGCCGCGGGCACATTCGCCGGCGGACGCTGACGCAGCACCAGCGTGTACTCGCCGGTCGACGGATCGAAAGAGCGCTCGACCTCCAAGACGGGCGTGCCGGCCTGCGCGTACCACGCGAGCATGTCGCTGCAATCGATGCCGCTCGCCGCGCTGTGCGCGGCGTAGAAATCCTCGAGCGTGGCGCTACGGCCGTCGTTGTCGGCGAAGTAGCGGTCCATGCCGGCGCGGAACGCCGCCTCGCCCAGCCGCGTGTGCAGCATGCGCACGATCTCGGCGCCCTTCTCGTAGATCGTCAGCGTGTAGAAGTTGTTGATCTCGCGATACTCGGCAGGGCGCACCGGATGGGCGAGCGCGCCGGCGTCCTCGGCGAACTGCCGCGCGCGCAGCAGGCGGACGTCCTCGATGCGCTTGAGGTCGCGCGAGTGCAGGTCGGCGGTGAACTCCTGGTCACGGAAGACGGTGAGGCCCTCCTTCAACGAGAGCTGGAACCAGTCACGCAGGGTCACGCGGTTGCCCGACCAGTTGTGGAAGTACTCGTGGCCCACCACCGATTCGATGCCCATGAAGTCGGCGTCGGTCGCCGTGCGCTCGTCGGCGAGGATGTAGCGGGCGTTGAAGATGTTGAGGCCCTTGTTCTCCATGGCCCCCATCGTGAAATCCTGCGCGGCGACGACGTTGAAGACGCCGAGGTCGTAGCAGCGGCCGAAGCGCGACTCGTCCCAGCGCAGCGCACGCTCGACCGCGCCGAGCGCGTAGCGGCAGGGCTCGGGGTCATCGCCCTCGACCCAGACGTTGAGCTCCACCACGCGGCCATCGGCGCCGCTGATGGTCTTCGACACGCGGGCCATCGGCCCGGCCGCCAGCGCGAACAGGTAGCAGGGCGTCGGGTGCGGGTTGTGCCACTCGGCCTCGTGGCGGCCATCGCCGAGGTCGCGCTCGGCCACGCGGTCGCCGCCGGCGAGAAGCACCGGGTAGCGCGCGCGCTCGGCCCGCAGCGTCGTGCGCCAACGGGCCTGCACGTCCGGGCGGTCGGTGAAGAAGGTGATGCGGCGGAAGCCCTCGGCCTCGCACTGCGTCAGCAGCAGGCTGCCGCTGGTGTACAGACCCTCGAGGCGGGTGTTGCCCCCGGGATGGATGCGCACCCGGGTGCGCAACACGCAGGTTGCGAGCCCGAGCGCTGCATGCACCGTCAACCCCATCGCGTCCTGGGCGTATTCGCCGCGGCCCAGCGCACGGCCGTCCAGCTCGATCGCGAGGAGCTCGAGGTCCTCGCCATCCAGCCGCAGCGGCGCGCCGGCCACATCGCAGCGCAGCGCCAGCGTCGCCTCCACCTCGCTCGATTCGCGATCGAGATCGAACACCAGCACGACGTCGGCGATGGTCCACGCCGGCGGGCCGTAGTCGGCAAGGCGAATGGGCGGCGGAGCGGTATCGGTCATCGGACGGCGGGGGAATGGGGGCCCGCAGCATAGCCGCCGCGGCGCGGCGTGAGCGTGCCAAGACCTGAACGCACGGAGCATTCCGCGGGTCCGCGCGGCGCGGGGCATACTTCCACCATGAGCTCGAATGCCACGCGCGGCCTGCAGCGCGACGACACGCCCACGCTGGAGGACGTCCGCGACGCCGCGGCGCGCATCGCCGGCATCGCGCACGTCACGCCGGTGCTGCGCTCGCGTTCGCTCGACGAGCTCGCCGGCTGCCAGTTGTTCTTCAAGGCCGAGAACCTGCAGCGCGCCGGGGCCTTCAAGTTCCGTGGCGCCGCCAACGCGGTGTTTTCGCTGACCCCCGAACAGGCGGCGCGCGGCGTGGTGACCCAGAGCTCCGGCAACCACGGCGCCGCCGTCGCGCTGGCCTGCCGGCTGCGCGGCATCGCCTGCACCGTCGTCGTTCCGGGCGCTGCCCCGCGCATCAAGCGCGAGGCCATCGCCCGCAACGGCGCGCGCATCGTCGACTGCGACGTCGCGCAGTCGGCCCGCAACGAGGCCACCGCCCGGGTGCTGGCCGAGACCTGCGGCGAGCTCGTGCACCCCTTCAACGACGCGCGGGTGATCGCCGGGCAGGGCACGGCCACGCTGGAGCTCCTGCACCAGGCCTGTCGTCGCGGCAAGTCGCGCGAAGCGACGCCGGCACTCGACGTCGTGATGGCGCCACTGTCCGGCGGCGGCCTGATGAGTGGCACGGCCATCGCGGCGAAAGGCATCGACCCGCGCATTCGCGCGATCGCCGCCGAACCCGAAGGCGCACGCGACGGCCACGACTCGCTGAAGTCCGGCAGCCGCGTCACCGGGCGCGTGGCCAACACGATCAGCGACGGCCTGCGCGCCGAGCTCGGCCCGCTGACCTTCACCATCCTGCGCGAGCATTGCGACGACGTCCTGCTCGTCGACGATGCCGAGACCGTCGCCGCGATGCGCCTCGTCTGGGAGCGACTCAAGGTCGTCATCGAACCGAGCTGCGCCGTGCCGCTCGCGGCCGTGCTGAAGTACCGCGAACGTTTCGCCGGCCTGCGCGTCGGCCTCATCCTTTCCGGCGGCAACGTCGATCTCGATGCGCTGCCGGCCCTCCTCGCCCTCGGACCGCCCAACGCATGACCGCCCACGACGCCACCCTCGCCCTCGTCACCCGCTACTACGCCGCGTTCAACGCCGGCGACCGCGAGGCCATGCTCGCCTGCCTGTCGGAGGACGTCGTGCACGACCTCAACCAGGGCCCGCGCGAGCGCGGCAAGGTCGCGTTCCGCGGCTTCATGGCGCGCATGGACCGCTGCTACAGCGAGCGCCTCGAAGGCATCCGCGTGCTCGCCTCGGCCGACGGCCGCCACGCCGCCGCGGAGTACGTGGTGCACGGCGAGTACCTGGCCGACGACGAGGGCCTGCCGCCCGCGAAGGGCCAGCGCTACGTGCTGCCGGGCGGCGCGTTCTTCGACATCCACGACGGCCGCATCACGCGGGTGACGAACACCTACAACCTCGAGGACTGGATCCGCCAGGTGGCGGGCTGACCGAGGCGGGATAGGCTAGATCGCCCCACACCGACGCCCTGCCGCCATGACCCCCACGACACCGCGCTCGACCTTCGTCACCGTCCTTGCCTGGATCTTCCTGCTGCTCAGCGGTTTCGGCAGCGTGATCGGCGTTCTGCAGAACGTGGTCATCCACACGGTCATGCTGCCGATGATGCACAACGACCCCCTTCACGGCGATGCACTGGCGCAGATGCCGGGTGGGGTCGCCCTGATGTTCGAGGCCATGCCCTGGGTCTTCCTTGCCTTCCTCGCCGTGTCGCTGCTGGGCGTCGTCGCCTCCGTCGGCTTGCTGAAGCGTCGCGCCTGGGGTCGACGTCTCTTCATCGCGCTGATGGGCGCCCTGATCGCGTGGCAGGTCGCCGGCTTCGTCATGCAGGTCATGTTGCAGCGGGACATACAGTCGACTTTCGCGACGAGCGGCATGCCCCCGGAGTCCGGCATGGTGTTCGTCGTGATGCACATCGTGGTGGGCCTGTTCGCCGCCGCGTTCATCGCCCTGTTCGGATGGATCATCCATCGGCTGACGCGGCCGGCCATCGTCGCGGAGTTCGCGCCGTGACGCGCTGCCGCCCGCTGGTCACGAGCGTGCTGCTCGCCGCGCTGCTGGCCGCCTGCGCGAAGCCGCTCCCGGCCGATCGCAGGGCCTATGCAGGCGACTGGCGCGGCAGCGGCGTCTCGCTGCTGATCACCGAGGACGGCCGCGTCGTGTACCACCGGAAGGAAGGGGGCTCGACGGTCTCGATTGACGCGCCGCTGAAGGCCTTCGATGGCGACGACTTCGAGGTGGGCATCGGGCCGCTGGTGACCCGCTTCGACGTCGGCCAACCGCCGACGGAAGCCAACGGCGAATGGACCATGGAAGTGGACGGCCGGATGCTGCGCCGCGAGGACGACGGCGGGCCGCGCGCCAAGGGCGAGTTGAAGGCATGAGCCGGCCCCAGACCGTCATCCCGCAGCTGCGCATGACCGACGCGGAACGCAGCCTGCGCTTTTATACCGAAGGCCTCGGCTTCGCCGAGGACTGGCGCCATCAGTTCGAACCGGGCCTGCCGCTGTTCGTGCAGCTCACGCGCGCCGGCCAGACGATCTTCCTGAGCGGCCACGCCGGCGATGGCAACGTCGGCGGCGCGGTGTTCTTCATCGTTCCCGACGTCGATGCGGTGTACCGCGCCCTGCCGGACGGGCTGGCCCTGCACGTGTCGCCGCCGGCCGAGATGCCCTGGGGCACGCGCGAGATGGCGATGATGGATCCGGACGGCAATCGGCTGCGCTTCGCGACCTACCTGACCGAAGAAAACGACTGACGATGCGACGGCAAGGACGCCTGCAATCATGGAACGACGAGCGTGGTTTCGGCTTCGTCGAGCCGAATGGCGCAGGCGACCGCGCATTCGTGCACGTCCGCGCCTTCCGGCCCGGCAACCGGCGGCCGACCGACGGCGACTTGATCACCTACCGCGCGGAGCGCGACGAGCAAGGCCGTTGGCGCGCGGTCGACATCGACTTCGCCCGTGCCACCCGCAGCGTCGAAACAGGCGAGCCCTCGCCACGCACCGCGCGCTGGGCGGCAATGGGCGGCCTGTATGTCGCGGCCATCGCTGCACTTTGCGCGGCGGGACTTTGGCCGTGGGCCGTTTCGGGGATCGTCGGCATGCTGTCGCTGATCGCCTTCGTGGCCTATTGGCACGACAAGCGGTCCGCGCAGGCCGGACGCTGGCGGACGCCGGAGGCGCACCTGCACCTGATCGCCCTGCTGGGCGGCTGGCCGGGCGCGGCGTTCGCGCAACACGTGCTGAGGCACAAGTCGAAGAAGCCCGCCTTCCGGATGGTGTTCATCGCCACGGTGATCCTGAATGTGGCCGCGGCGGTGGTGCTTTCGGGCGACGAGGGGCGCGAGTTTCTGGCGATGCTCGCTTCGCGCTGAGTGACGCGCGGCCTCGCGCCGCGAGAAGCGATCAGCGCTTCCGGATCGTCAGCTTCTCAACCGGGAAGGTCGCGATGTCGGCGCCGCCTTCGCGTCGCGCCGCGCCGGGCGGCGGCGCCCAGGCCATGGCGGTGACGACTTCCCAGGTGCTCGGCAGCACGCCGTCGCGGCGGAGGCCCTCGTAGGCCGCGGCCACGGCGCGATGCCGCCCGCGACCGCTCAAGCCCCGGGGACGATCGCCACGCGCGTCGGTGGCACCGATCGCCTTGAGCTCGCGCATCAACGCCGTGGTGTCGGGGTAGGTGAGCGTGTACACGTCGCGCTCGATCACCGGGTTCTTGAAGCCCTGCGCCACCAGCGCATCGCCCACCTGCTGGATGGCCGCGAAGGGCGAGAGCGGCGGCTCGATGCCGGCCTGCGCGTAGGCCTCGCGCAGCTCGACCAGCGTGTCCGGCCCGAAGGTGCTGAACACCAGCAGGCCGCCTTCGCGCATCACGCGGCGGAGTTCACCCAGGGCCTTCGGAAGATCGGCCACCCACTGCAGGCAGAGGCTGGAGAACACGAGGTCGAATGCACCGTCGGCGAACGGCAGCGCCTGCGCGTCGCCCTGCACGGTATGGATCGGCCGCCAGAAGCGCGACTTCGCCCGCGCCTCGCGCAGCATCGGCAGCGCGAGGTCCATGGCGACGATGTCGCTCTTGCGGCCCCACTTTGCTTTCAATGCGGCCGCCGCGCTGCCGGGGCCGCTGCCGAGATCCAGCACGCGCGCCGGCACGCGGTCGTCGAGGTAGCCGAGCTGCTCGAGCAGGCGCGACTCCACCTCGCGCTGCAGCGCGGCGGCTTGGGTATAGGTGGCGGCGGCGCGGCCGAAGGCGCGGCGCACGGCCCGGGGGTCGAACACGCTCATGGTGGGCAGGATGACGCGAAGGCCGTGAGCGCTTCGGCGACGGCGCCCGGTTCGGTGAGGAAGGGCGCGTGTCCGGCGTGATCGAATTGCTGGAAGCACGAACGCGGCGCGAGTGCCGCGGCGGCCTGCATCGCCTGCGGGCTCACCAGCCGGTCGCGACGCCCGGCGATCCACAGGCTGGGCATGGCCAAGCCCGGCAGCGCGGCGCGCAGATCGCTGTCGTGCAGCAGGCCCAGGCCCTCCTGCAGGGCGCGCGGGGCGGGTTCGCCGCGGGCATACACCGCGTCCCGCAGATAGCGCAGCTCGTCGCGCAGATGCGCCGAGCCCTGCGCCTCGAGCATCAGGAAGCGGTCGAGCGTGCCGCGGTAGTCGCGGCCGAGCTCTTCGCCGAAGAGTTCGAACACGCGCGGGTCCATGCCGGCCGGCCAATCGGGGCCCCGCACGAAGCGCGGGCTTGCCGCGAGCATCGCCAAGCCGCGCACGCGATCGGGATGCCGCGCGGCCAGGGCCGTGGCGGCCAACCCGCCGAGCGACCAGCCCGCCACCAACGCGCGCTTCGACGGTTGGGCGTCGATGAGCGCCGCCAAGGCATCGGCCACCGGGTCCAGCGCGAGCGGAAGATCACTGTCACGGCTGCCGCCATGGCCGGGCAGGTCAACGGTGATGACATTGAATGCCGCTTCAAGCGCGCGGACGAGCGGCGCGAACACGCCGCCGTGCATCGCCCAGCCATGCACCAGCAGCAGCGCCGGGCCTTGCCCGGTGCGTTCGACATGTAGCCCGCTCATGCCCCGCCGTCGATCGTTTCGAGACAGGAGGCCAACACGTCGACCAAGGCATCGACCTCGATCTCGGTGTGCGCGGCGGTCAGCGTGATGCGCAGGCGGGCCTTGCCGTCGGGCACGGTCGGCGGGCGGATCGGCGCCACCCAGAAGCCCTTCTGTTCGAGCACGCGGGCCACCGCCAGCGCGCGTGAGTTGCCGCCCAGCACCAGCGGCTGGATCGGCGTGTTGGATTCCAGCACCGGCAGGCCGTGGCGCAGCGCGCCGCGACGGAAGCGCGCCACCAGCGAGGCCAGCTTGGCGCGCCGCCAGCCCTGGCTGCGCACCGCTTCGAGGTTCGCGGACATGGCCGCGGCGAGCGCTGGTGCACCGGCCGTGCTGAACACGTAGGGCCGCGCGCTTTGAAGCAGGTGTTCGATGATCGACGTGCCGCCGAACACCAGCGCGCCCTGCCCGCCGAAGGCCTTGCCCAGCGGCGCCACCAGCACCGGCACGTCGCGCGCGGACAGGGACGCGGCCGCGCAGGCACCGCGACCTTCCGGCCCCATCACGCCCACGCCGTGCGCTTCATCGACGACGAACAGCGCGTGCTCGCCGGTGGCCGCCAACGCCAGCTCGCGCAGCGGCGCCACATCGCCATCCATGCTGAACACGGAATCGGTGGCGAGCACCGCCGCCGCTTCGGGCATCGACTGCAGCTGGCGCAGCGCGCCGCCGAAATCCCGATGCGGGTAGCGCTTCAGCTCGGCGCCGGCGAGGCGCGCACCGTCGATCAGGCAGGCGTGGTTGAGCTTGTCCTGCACGCAGAGGTCGCCGCTTTCCAGCAAGGCCTGCAGCACGGCGAGATTCGCCGTGTAGCCGCTGGGAAAATACAGGGCGCGCTCATAGCCCATCCACTCGGCGGCCTCGCGCTCGAAACGCGCGTGCAGCGCATGGTGGCCGCTGACGAGGGCCGAGGCGCCGCTACCCACGCCGTGCCACGCGGCCGCCTCCTGCAACGCACTGACGGCGTCGAGCGAACCGGCGAGGCCGAGGTAGTCGTTGCTGCAGAAGTTGAGCAGCGGCTGCCCGTCGACCACCACGTGGGCGCCCTCGACGCGCTCGACCACGCGGCGGCGACGCAGCGCGTCGCTGCGCGCGCGGCTGGCCTGCGCGACGGCGAGACGTTCGCTCCAGCGCGGCCGCGACATGCGGCTCAGGCCGCCTGCGTCGCGGGGCAGACGATGTCGGCGTGCACGGTCTTCGAGTCCTCGACGACGGCCATCGGCTTCAGGCCGAGGCGCGCAAACAGGGCCTGGTCGGCCTCGACGTCCGGGTTGCCCGTGGTGAGCAGCTTCTCGCCGTAGAAGATCGAGTTGGCGCCGGCGAGGAAGCACAGGGCCTGCAGCTCTTCGTTCATCTCGTTGCGGCCGGCCGAGAGGCGGACCATCGAGGCCGGCATCATCAGGCGGGCCACGGCGATCGTGCGCACGAACTCGAACGGATCGAGCAAGGCCGTGCCATGCAGCGGCGTGCCTTCCACCTGCACCAGGCGGTTGATCGGCACCGAGCCTGGATGCTCCGGCAGGTTGGCCAGGGTCTGCAGCAGGCCGGCGCGCTGCTCGCGCGTCTCGCCCATGCCGACGATGCCGCCGCAGCAGGTCTTCAAGCCCGCATCGCGCACCGCCTCCAGCGTGTCGAGGCGGTCCTGGTACTCGCGGGTCTTGATCACGTCGCCGTAGAACTCCGGCGCCGTATCGAGGTTGTGGTTGTAGTAGTCGAGGCCGGCCACCTTCAGCGAAGCGGCCTGCTCGGGCTTGAGCATGCCCAGCGTGGCGCAGGTCTCGAGGCCCATCGCCTTCACGGCGCCGACCATCTTCGCCACTTCGGCCACGTCCTTGTCCTTCGGCGAACGCCACGCCGCGCCCATGCAGAAGCGCGTGGCGCCGGCCGCCTTCGCCGCCGCGGCCTTGGCGATGACGTCGTCGAG
>JAIXTZ010000244.1 GCA_027483745.1 Lysobacteraceae bacterium | reverse complement strand
GGCCTCGCCGCCACAGGGGGCTTCGACGTGCTCGCGCTGCGCCGCCGGGACGTGTCGATGGGCCCCGGCATCCGCGCCCTGCGCGCCGACCTGCGCAGCGGCGAGGGCTTCGCGGCGATTCCCAAGCGGCTGGACGCGCTGGTGTTCTGCGCCGCGCCCGATGAGCGCACCGAGGCTGCCTATCGCACGCTGTATCGCGATGGCCTGCGGCGCCTGCTCGACCGCGGCGAGATCGGCCGCGTGCTGTTCGTGAGCAGCACGGCCGTGTACGCCGAGGACGCTGGTGCCACCGTGGACGAAGACACGCCCGCAGACGCCACCGCCTTCAACGGCCGCGTACTTCTCGAGGCCGAGCGTGAACTCGATGCCCATCCCGACGCCGCGGCCTTTCGCGCTTCCGGCATCTATGGCCCGGGCCGCGAGCGGATGTGGCAGCGCGCGCGCCGCGACGAACCCGGCGAGCCGCGCTGGACCAACCGCATCCACGTCGAGGACGTCGCCGGTGCGCTGCTGCATCTTCTGAATGCGCCGCGCATCGCCCGCGCCTATTGCGGCAACGACGATGCGCCGGCGCTCGAGCACGAGGTGGTCGATGGCCTGCGCGCTCGCCTCGGTCTACCGGCGCTCGGCGCCGCGGCCGGCCCCATCACCGGCAAACGTGTGGCGAATGCGCGCTTGCGCGGCACCGGCTGGCAGCCGCGCTACCCCACCTGGCGCGAGGGTTACGCCACGCCGCCCGTCTGATCGGCGATGCTCGCGGGGCGTTCGCGCCGCGCTCCCCACACTTCGCGGCGCGCCAGCCTCGACTTTCCCGGAAACGTTCCCATGCTCCCACCCCGCGACGACCTGCATTTCTGGCTCCATGACTGGCTGAAGGCCGACACCTTGGCCGCGATGCCGGCCTTCGCCCATGTCGACCGCGACACCGGCGTGGCGATGCTCGATGCCGCGCTGGACCTCGCCGCGTCGCACTTCCTGCCGCATGCTGCCGCGTCGGACCAGAACCCGCCGAAGCTGATCGACGGCAAGGTCGAACTGATGCCCGCCATCGCCGACGCGCTCGCGGCCTATCGCGAGGCCGGTTTCTTCGGCATGGAGGCCCCGGCCGAGGAGGGCGGCCTCGGCCTGCCCTACACCTTCGTCGCCGCGATCGGTGGTCTCTTCAGCTGCGCCAACGTCGCCACCAACGGCTACGCCTTCCTGACGCAGGCGGCCGCGAACCTGATCCGCGAAGTGGGCAGCGAGGACCAGAAGCGCCGCTTCCTGCCGGCCATGAACGAGGGCCGCTGGTTCGGCACGATGTGTTTGTCCGAACCGCAGGCCGGTTCCTCGCTGGCCGATCTGCGCTGCGTCGCTGAGCCGCTGCCCGACGGCCGCTACGCCATCCGCGGCAACAAGATGTGGATCAGCAGCGGCGACCACGATATCGCCGAGAACATCGTGCACCTCGTGCTGGCCAAGATCCCGGGCGGCCCGGCGGGCACCAAGGGCATCTCGCTGTTCATCGTGCCGCGCCGCCATGTGGATGCCGATGGGAATGCCGGTGCGCGCAACGGCGTGCGCCTGATCGGGCTGAACCACAAGCTCGGCACGCACGGGCAGGTGAACTGCCTGCTCGGCTTCGGCGAGGAGGAGCCCGCCATCGGCGAGCTCGTCGGCGCGCCGCACGACGGCCTGCGCGGCATGTTCGTGATGATGAACGAGGCGCGGATCGGCGTCGGCATCGGCGCGGCCATGACCGGCTACGCCGGCTACCGCGCGGCGCTCGATTACGCGAAGGAGCGCCGGCAAGGCCGCAAGCCCGGCGAGCGAGACGCCACCACGCCGATGGTCCCGATCATCGAGCACGCCGACGTGCGCCGCATGCTGCTGAAGGCCAAGAGCTTCGCGGAAGGCGGCCTCGCGCTGTGCTTCTACGCCAGCCGCCTGATCGACGAAGCCAAGCACGGTGGCGACGCGACCGCGCTGGCGCTGGTCGACCTGCTGACGCCGATCGTGAAGGCGTGGCCGTCCGACTACGGGCAGGAGGCGAACTCGCTGGCCATCCAGGTGCATGGCGGCGCCGGTTACACCCGCGATTTCCCGGTCGAGCGCCTGTGGCGCGAGAACCGCATCAACGCCATCCATGAAGGTACGAACGGCATCCAGGCCATGGACCTGCTCGGCCGCAAGCTGCTGGGTGACGGCGGCAAGGCCTTCGGCCTGCTGTCGAAGCGCGTGGAGGCCACGCTGGCCGCGGCGCGCGCCGATGCCGCGCTGGCGCCGCTGGCCGAGTCGTTGACTGTGCGTTGGGCCGCCCTCGGCCCAGCGGTGTTGAAGGCCGGCAAGGTCGCCGCGACCGACCTCGAACTCGCGCTGGCGAATGCGTATCTGCTTCTCGATGCCATGGGCCATGCGGTGGTGGCCTGGCTGTGGCTCGACCAGGCCTTGGCCGCGAAGCGCGCGCTCGCCGCGGGCGATGTCCGCCGCGCGATGCTGGAAGGCAAGCTGGCCGCCGCGCGCTACTTCATCGACTGGGAGCTGCCGTCCAAGGACGCCGTGCTGGCGCGTTTCGCCAGCGTCGATCCGCTGTGCCGGGATCTCGATCCGGCGGTGCTCTGAGGGCTAGAGCGCCTGCACCCCGAAGGTGTCGCAGTCGCTGGGCTGCCCGCTTTCGAAGCCACGGCTGAACCAGCGCACGCGCTGTTCGCTGGTGCCGTGCGAGAAGCTGTCCGGCACCACCACCACGCCGCGCGCCTGCCGCTGCCGCGCGTCGTCGCCGATGGCGGTCGCGGTGTCCAGGGCTTCCTCGATGTCGCCCGGCTCCAGCCACTGGTGCCGGGCCTGCGCGTGGTGCGCCCAGACGCCGGCGTAGCAGTCCGCCTGAAGCTCCTGCCGCACCAGCAGGCCGCCATCGCCCTCGACGTGCTCGCCGCGGCGGCGGGCGTCGTTGACGCGCGCGGACACGCCGGTGACGGTCTGGACGTGGTGGCCGACCTCGTGCGCGATCACGTAGGCCTCGGCGAAATCCCCGCCGCCGCCGAGCCTGGTTTGCATTTCCGCGAAGAAATCCAGATCGATGTACACCTGCCGGTCGCCCGGGCAGTAGAAGGGCCCGACCGCGGCCGTGGCCTCGCCACAGGCGCTCTGCACCGCCCCATCGAACAGCACGAGGGTGGGCGCGGGATAGGTCTGGCCGCTCTGCTGGAAGACCGCCCCCCACACGTCTTCGGTGTCGCCGAGGATGCTGGCGACGAAGGCGCGCTGCGGGTCCTCCGGAAGGGTCGCGGGGCCGTTCGCCGCGTCGGGGTCCGATGGGCGTTCCGGCGCGGATTGCGCAGGCACGTCGCCTTGCTGCTGGTTGAGGAGCCCGAGCATCTCCATCGGGCTGATGCCCAGCACCCAGCCAATCAGCACGATCGCGATCAGGCCGCCCAGCCCCAAGCCGCCGCCACGCACGGGAAGGCGGCCACCGCCACGCCATCCTCCGTTACCGTCACCGCGCCAGCCGCTGCCGCGGCGATCCTCGACGTTCTGGCTCTGCCGCGCGCGCTGCCACTTCATGGGGGGCTCCTCAGGGGTAAAGCATCCGCTTCGTCCAGCGGCCGTCGACGCGAGCATAACGGTGGCGCTCGTGCAGCCGGTACTTCGCGCCGTACCAGAGCTCGATCATCTCCGGCACCACGCGGAAGCCCGACCAGTGCGGCGGGCGCGGCACCGGGCCGCCTTCGAACTTCGCGGTGAACTCGGCGATGCGTGCTTCGAACGTCTCGCGCGACTCCAGCGTCTGCGATTGCAGCGAGGCCCAGGCCCCGATCTGGCTCTCGCGCGGGCGGCTGGCGAAGTAGGCATCGGCCTCGGCGGCCGTCACCGGTTCGACCGTGCCTTCGATCTTGGCCTGCACCTGTTCGCGCAGGGTCTTCCACAGGAACAGCAGCGCCGCCTGCGGGTTGGCCGCCAGCTGGCGGCCCTTGCGCGAATCGAAGTTGGTGTAGAACACGAAGCCGCGCTCGTCGACGTGCTTCAGCAGCACGGTGCGCGCGGAAGGACGGCCCTTCGCGTCGGCGGTGGCCACGGTCATCGCCGTCGGCTCGGGGTCGCCGGCGGCGGTGGCCTCGGCCAGCAGCGCCTTGAAGGTGTCGATGGCTTCGGCGAGCAGGGGGTCGGTCACGGCGTTTCCTCGGGGACGATGGTGGGCCGCGCTATTCTCGCCGGCCCCGCGCGATGCGCGCATGACCTCGCTCAATCCCCTGCATGGCCGTGCTGAAACCCGTCGGAACCGGCTACCCCGACGCCTTCGTGGCGACGGTCCTCGAGCACGCGCTGGCCTTGCCCGGCCCCTGCCGCGTGTTCGGCATCACCGGCCTGCAGGGCACGGGGAAATCGACGCTGTCGGCCCAGGTGGCGGCCTTGGCCGGGGCTCGCGGCTTGCGCGCGGTGGTGCTGTCGATCGACGACCTCTACCTCGACCAGCCGGAACGCCAGCGGCTCGGGCGCGAGGTGCATCCGCTGCTGGCCACGCGCGGCGCGCCGGGTTCGCACGATGTCGGGCTCGGCCTCGCCACCGTCGACGCGCTGCGCGCGGGCCGCGCGCGGCTGCCGGCCTTCGACAAGATCAGCGACCGGCGATTGCCCCAGAGCGAGTGGGCGCACATCGACGGCGTGCCGGACCTCGTGCTGTTCGAGGGCTGGTTCCACAAAGTGCCGCCGCAGGCCGAGGCCGATCTGGCCGCGCCGATCAATGCGCTGGAACGCGACGAGGACGCGGATGGCGCGTGGCGGCGCTGGTGCAACGCGGCTCTCGCCGGCTATGGGCCGCTGTGGGCGGAACTGGGCGCGCTGCTGTTCCTGCAGGGGCCGGGTTTCGAACAGGTGCCGGAGTGGCGCTGGCAACAGGAAGTCACGCTGGCTGCGGCGAACCCGGGCCGACGTACGATGCGCCGTGACGAGATCGAGCGCTTCGTGCTGTTCTTCGAGCGCGTGTCACGCCAGGCCTTGGCGACCTTGCCTCGCATCGCCGACTGGACGGTGCGTGTGGATGCCCGGCGGCACGTGATCGAAAGGCTGCCCGGCGCGGAATCCTGATCCGCAGGGCCCCCATGCGGGGACGAGGCCGCATGGGGGCCGCTGCGGGCCAAGACGTTCCGAAACTCAATGCGATGCGCGCGTCTGCCAGCGCCGGCGCGGCGCGGGCCGATCGTCATGGCGCTGCAGACCGAAGGCGAACAGCCCCGCACCCACCATCGCGAAGCCGAGCCAGAAGGGCACGCTGAGCACCCAGGCGAACAGGCCGCCGAAAACCCCGCAGAGCGAGAGTGCGAACAGCAGGGTGGCGAGGTCGGGCGTGCGGACGAGGTGCATGGGGGACTCCGGTGGCGTGCAGCGCGGTAGCGGATGGAAGAACGGCGAAGCGGGAATGGGGCGGTGCGGTTCAGCCGCGGCGCACGAGGCCGCAGTACAGGCCCTCGATGGCGAAATCGGCCTGTTCGGGCACTTCGATCGGGGCGTAGTTCGGGTTGCGAGGCATCAGCAGCACGCGGCCCTTGCCGCGCTTGAGGCGCTTCACCGTGACTTCGCCGTCGATGCGCGCGACGACGATCTGGTTGTTGTCGGCGTCCGGCGTGCGGCGCACGGCGATCAGGTCGCCGTCGAAGATGCCGTCATCGACCATCGAGTCGCCCTTCACCCGCAGCAGGTAGTCGGGTTGCGGGAAGAACAGCGCGCGGTCGAGCAGCATCTGCCCCTCGTAATCGGACTGCGGGTCGATCGGCCGGCCGGCGGCGACGCGACCGAGCAAGGGCAGGGTGAGCAGCTGCGGTGCATTCGCCGCCGCGCCGGCGCCGAAGCCCGCCGGGCCCGTCGAAGCGGCCAGCGGCTCGCCGTCCTCGTCGAGCAGGCGGATGCCGCGGGCGCCGGGCACCAGCTCGATCACGCCCTTGGCCGCCAGCGCCTGCAGGTGGTCCTGGGCGCTGCGGGCCTGGCGGAAGCCGAAGGCCTGGGCGATCTCGGCAAGCGTCGGGGGGCGGCCTTCCGCCGCGATGTGCTCGCGGAGGAAGTCGAGGATGGCCTGCTGGCGGTCGGTGAGTGTCATGCCACAAATTTGTGTGGTTATCGGTCGGAATGCAAGAGGCGCGATGTGAAGGCCGGTGGCGGGCGGGTGGCCCGGCACCGGCGTGGGTGGCATTCCCGCACGGCCCGTTCTCACGGGCTGCGACAGCCGCCCGTTCACGGCACGGGCACGCCATCCGCACGTGCCCTGCATCGATCGACCGTCAGTCTTCGCAGGGTTTCCCGCAGGCGCCGTCTGATGTCGTTTCGCACGCTTCCCATCTTGCTCGCCGCGCTGTTGCTCGCAGCCTGCGCCTCCGCGCCGAAGCCGGTCGGCAGCGGCATCCGCACCGAGCAGCCGATGGCGGTGACGAAGGACGAGGCCTACGCGAAGACCGAGCGTTTCGTCGATGCGGAGGCCGTGCTTGCCGCCCGCAGCGTCGGGTTCCCGCGCGTGCGCATCGCCGAAGGTGCGGTGGGCGAGGGCATCACCCCCGAGCAGGCCGCGTTGGTGGCCAATCGCGCGGCCCGCGACACCTGCGTGCAGCTGGCGCGGCGCTACCGCATCGATCCCGAGTCGGCGGACCTCGACATCGAGATCGTCGTGACCGCCATCGCCCCCACCTCGTCGGGCGCGGCGGGGGCTTCGGCATTGCTCGGCGTGTTCGTGCCAGGCCCGTTCCGCCTGCCCGCCGGGTTAGGGGGCTTCGCCGCCGATGGCGCCGTGCGGGCCGATCTCGCCGACGTCGCGGTGCTGCGATGGGCCGAGGGCGCCGGCGCCATCACCGAGGACGCGAAGGTGTCGCGCATCGGCGACGCCTACCAGCTCGCTGGTGACTTCGCCGACGACCTCGCGAAGGCTTTGAATGATCCCTCCGGCACAGAGGGCGACACCCGCGCGCCGCTCGAGGCCGTTGAGCGCGAGGCCGGGCAAGCCCGCTGCTGGGCCCGGTTCGGCCGGGCCAGCGTGGCTGGGCGCGGCGCGTCGATCCTGCTGCCGCTCTCGCCCGAGTCGATCGACGCGGGCGCCCCGGACCAGGGCGCCGCCCCGCTCAAGGCAGGCTGAATCGCACCGGCACGCGGGCGTAGGCCGGGACGGCGATGCCGTTGCGCAGCGACGGTTCGAAAACCCAGCGGCGCAGCACGTGCTCACGAGCGGCGCGGTCCAGAACCGCATGGCCGCTGCTGCGCGTGATCGTCACCGTTTCCGGGCGTCCGTCGATGCCGACGAGGATCAGCAGTTCCACTTCGCCCTCGAGGCGGCGTGACAGCGCCGACGGTGGATAGCGCGGCGGCGTGCCGCTGCGCAGCTGCAGGCTTTCCTCCGCGGGACCGCTGTCGATGCCGGTCGTCTCGCCGCTCGTGTCTGGCGCAACCGCGTCGAGCAGGGACGGTGTCTCGGTGGTGGGCGCGATCACGGCCTCCGGCACCGGCACGGGAACCACCGGCGTCGGCAGCGGCACGGACCGGGGCGGCGTGATGCTGCGAACCACCGGCCTCGGCGGTGGCGGGGCGATGGGCGGCGGGGGCGGTGGCGGCAGCACCTCCGTGCGCACGACGGTCGGCTCGGGCATTTCGGCGTCGGGCGCGGCGACGGGCATGGCCAGCATCGCGGCGAGGCTGAGGTGCAGCGTCACGGCGGCGGCGATGGCGACGCTGCGCGGCAGGCTGAAACCCGCGGGCAGGGCGGAAGACGTAAGAGATGCTGCGGTTCGCATGGCGGGCTCCGGGGTGGGGCCACGCTTCCAACGCATGACGCCGCCGGACGGGGTTGGCGGCTACCATCGGACCATGCCTGCCCCCTTACGCCGTGCTTTGGTCCTCGTTCTCACCATGGTCTTCGCCACGACGCTGGGCGGCTGCCTGCGCGGTGGGGAGTCGTCCGATGCCCCGGCCGATGCGCCCGCCGACGATGGGCTCGCGACCCTCGCGGAGGATTTCGAAGGCGCCTGGGCCGGGGTGCTCCCCTGCGCCGACTGCGAGGGCATCGATGTCGTGCTCGAACTGCAGCGCGAAGCCGGCGCCGCCGGTCGCTATCGACTGGTCGAAACCTACCTCGGCGCCGCCGATGCGGTGGGCTTCGAGATCGCCGGCGAATGGCGCGAGGAGGACTGCCGTGCTGGTGAGGTCGCGGGGAGCTGCCTGATGTTGCTGGAATCCGGCCAGCGCTGGTTCCGCCATGCCGACGGCTCCCTGCAGGCCGTGGACGCCGAGGGCCGCGCCCTCGATCCCGAAGGCGCCAGGTTGCAGCGGCGATGACGGCGCTCCGGACCCACCATGGCGGCTGCCACTGCGGCGCGGTGCGCTTCGAGGTGGAGGCGCCGGCCGACCTCGTGGTGCAGGACTGCAACTGCTCGATCTGCAGCAAGGCCGGTTTCCTGCACCTGATCGTCCCGGCGGCGCGCTTCCGCCTGCTGTCGGGCGAGGATCAGCTGGTCGACTACCTGTGGAACAGCGGTGTCGCGCGGCACCGCTTCTGCGGCGTCTGCGGCATCAAGAGCTTCTACGTGCCGCGCAGCAACCCGGACGGCATCGACGTCAACGTGCGCTGCCTCGACGAGGGCACGATCGCCTCGATCACGGTGGAGCCCTTCGACGGCCGCAATTGGGAAGCCAACGCCGACGCGCTGGCCCACCTTTCGCGCTGACGCCCCGCCCATCCGGTCGGAACCCCTGTCGCCGCGCTCCCCCGACCGGTAGTCTCCGCCGACGTCCTGGGAGGGAACGATTCCATGCTGCAGATGCAACAACGGCTGTCGCTGCCGTTCCTCGTGCTGCTCGGCCTGCCGTCGACGGCGATGGGCTTCGCGCTCGCCGTGCAGATTTCCGCGCTCAGCTGGCTGCTGCGCACCAAGTACCAGCTCGACATCCACGAGATCGGCATCGTCTGGGCCGCGGGCCCGCTGGCCGGCATCCTCGGCCAGGTGCTGATCGGCATCGTCAGCGACAAGGTGTGGTTCTGGGGCGGGCGGCGCCGGCCCTTCATCCTCGTCGGCGGCCTGCTCACCGCGCTGTCGCTGATGGCCTTGCCCTCGATCGGCCTCATCGATCAGGCGCTCGGCCTCGACGCCATCCTCGGCGTGGCCATCGCCGTCGCGCTCGCGCTCGACCTCTCGATCAACGTCAGCTTCAACCCGACGCGCTCGCTGATCGCCGACGTCACGCCCGAAGGCCCGCAGCGCACCGCGGCCTACACCTGGATGCAGACCGTCTCCGGCACCTTCGGCGTGCTGGCCTACGCCGTCGGCGCGGTGTTCGGCAACGTCGCGCTGATCTATTTCGGCGTGGTGCTGGTGCTGCTGTTCTCGCTGGTGCCGCCGATGCTGATCGCCGAGCCGCGCGCTTTGGCCGGCGCCGAGGCGGAGGCCGCGGACGCCCGTGCGCCCAAGCTCGGCCTTGGCACCGTGCTGCTGCTGATGCGCCCGCTGTGGCCGTTCGCGATCTACGCGATGGTGGCGATGGGCCTGAAGCTCACCGGCAATGCCAACCACTCGATGTGGATCGAAGTCGGATTCGCCGCGCTCGCTGTTGGTTTCCTCGTGCATGCCCTGATGGAGCCGCAGCCGGCACCGAACACCGCCCGCGAGGACCTGCCGGCCTTCCGCAAGGTGCTGGCCGCGCATGCGCTCTCGTGGATCGGCGTGCAGACGATGTTCGTCTACATGATCGCCTTCGTGCAGCAGCGCTTCCCCGGGCTCGACGATGACGGCACGGGCCGCCTGATGTCGACGGCCTTCCTCGTGCTCAACGCCGTGGGTGCGCTGGTGCCCGCCCTGCTGCTGAACCCGATGGCGCGACGCTTCGGCGAGGTGCATGTGCATGCCGCCAGCCTCGCGCTGATGGCGCTGGGTTTCGCCTTCGTCTATTTCGCGGGGCACAGCGCCACGGCCGTCTACGTGGGCATGGCGGTGATGGGCCTCGGCTGGGGCGCCATCGTCAGCCTGCCGTTCGCGATCTTCTCGCAGTGCGTGGCCCCGGCCCGCATCGGCCTGTACATGGGCGTGTTCAACCTCAGCGTGGTGCTGCCGCAGCTGGCGGTGAGCCTTGGTGTCGGCATGCTGATCGAGCACCTGCCCGACAAGGGCAGCGTGTTCCTGGTCGGTGCGGCCACCGCGGCCCTGTCGGCGATCGCCTGGATGGCCGTGAAGCGCGTGCCGCTGGCCGGTGCGCCGGCCGGCGCGGGCACGTCCGCGATGCCGTCCTCCGGCGGGCACTGAGGCGCCCACCTTCGTGCGAGGGCCCCGCCGCATCGTCTGCCTCGTCGAGGAGCCGACCGAGGTGCTCTACGCCCTCGGCGAGGAGCAGCGCATCGTCGGCATCAGCGGTTTCACCGTGCGCCCGCCGCGGGCCCGCAAGGAGAAGCCGAAGGTCAGCGCCTTCACCAGCGCGAAAGTCGATCAGATCCTCGCGCTGAAGCCCGACCTCGCCATCGGCTTCTCCGACATCCAGGCCGACATCGCCGCCGAACTCGTGCGCCGCGGCGTCGAGGTGTGGATCAGCAACCACCGCTCCGTGGCCGGCATCCTCGATTACGTGCGCCGCCTCGGCGCGATGGTGGGGGCCGCGGCCAAGGCCGAGGCCTACGCCGATGCGCTGGAGCGTGGCGTCGAGGCGGTGGCCGCGAAGGCCGCGGCCTTCCCGGTGCGGCCGCGTGTCTACTTCGAGGAGTGGGACGAGCCGCGCATCAGCGGCATCCAGTGGGTGGCGGAGCTGGTGCGGATCGCCGGCGG
>JAIXTZ010000082.1 GCA_027483745.1 Lysobacteraceae bacterium | reverse complement strand
GCGTCGTCGTTCGGCCGGACGGCGCTTACGGCGGAGGTGGTGCCGACAGTCCGAATCGAACGGACGACCTACCGCTTACAAGGCGGTTGCTCTACCAGCTGAGCTATGCCGGCGCTGGGCGCGCAGTGTAAACCAGCCCGTCGACGGGCGATCAGAAGCAGGGAATCGGCCGCGCCTGCCAGTTGCCCGCGCCCAGCGGCGTGCGCCAGTCGTAATCGGCGGCGACCGCGATTTCGAGCCACCATTGCGGGCGATCCTCGCTGGCCGCTTCCATCACCGCCTCGATGCCCAACGCCTTTACCTCGGCCAATCGAGCCTCGGCATTCTGCTGCTCGCGGAACAAACCCAGCGAGACGGTGTTCTCGCCAGGACCGGCGGTCACCACGTAGTAGTCGCGGATGCCCTGCCCGGCCAGCGCGCGCGCCTTGGCCAGCGCGTCACCGCGGGTCGCGGCAGCGGGCACGTAGACGCGCCAGCCGCGTGAGCTCTGGACCTGCGCTTCGCGGTACTGCAGCTTGCCGACGCTCGCACCCAGCACATCCACCGCCCGACGCAGCGCCGAGGGCGTGTCGAAGGGCCCGACGGACAGGCAGGCCGGCGCGGCATCCATGCGGGTCGGCGCGACCGCGAGCTCCGCCGATGCGGGCAGCGAATCCGGCTCGGCCTCCGCCAGCAGCGTCAGGCCCGGGACGCCGGCCTCGGTGGCCGGCGGGGCGGCCACCTGCGACGGCGCGTGCAGCCCCCACCAGAGGGCCGCGGCGACGTTCAGGCAAAACAGGATGATCAGGGCGCCGCGGGAAAGCATGCGCGCAGTGTAGCCGCGCAGCACGCGCACCGGCTCAGCCCGACGCGGCCTCGGCGTAGATCCGCAGGCCATCGAGCACCAGGGCGTCGCGATGCACGACCTCGGTGGAGAGGCGACGGGCCAGCGCATCGGCGAATGGGGACGAGTCGCCGCCGCCGACCAGCAGGGCCGGCGGACGACCGAGGACGGCGCAGGCGTCGTCCCAAGCGGCGAGCACGAGGCCGAGAGCCTGCGCCTTTGCGCCCGCCGCGACGGCTTCGGGCGTGTCGGTCCCGAACGACGGCGACGCGGCGGCCGCGCCGCGGTCCAGCGCGGGAAACCGATCGGCCAAGGCCTGCCGGGCATGGGCGGGGGCGATACCGATCAATCCGCCATGGTGCCGCCCGTGGGCATCGAGCAAATCGACGGTGATCGCACTGCCAAAGCTCACCACCAGCTGGTCGCCACCGCGGGCGCGTGCCGCGAGGAGCGCCAGAAAGCGATCCACGCCGAGCCGTGCGGGCTCGGCATAGGCGATGCGCACGCCGGCGAAATCGGCTTGCGTGAGGGCGAAGCGTGGCGGCTGCCCGCAGGCCTCGAGTGCGGCCTCCACGCGCTGCCGAACGGCCAGCGGCGCGACGCTGGCCAGCCAGGCGGGTTCGCCCGGGCCATGCTGGGCGAGCACGCGCCGGAGGGCGTCATCGAAGCCCGGCTCGCCGTGCGCCAACGCGATGACGGGCCCCAAGCCCGAAGCCTCCGCGCGCACCAGCTTCAGCCGCGTGTTGCCGAGGTCAAGCAGCCACACGGACGCTCACCTCGCCGGCATGGTGGACACGCTCGCCGTCGGCGTGGCGCACGCGCAGGCCGCCGCCCGCATCGATGCCGATGGCGACGCCATCTTCGACGCGATCGCCGGCGAGCACGCGCACCGGGCGCCCGGCGAGCGCATCGAAGCGGCCCCAGTCGTCGGTGAAAGCGGCGAAACCGGTGCGCTCGAACTCGGACAAGGCCGGCAGCAATGCGCGCAGGAGGGCGCCGAGGACGCGCGGCCGCGTGGCATCGGCGACACCGGCGCGGCGGAGATCGGTCCAGGCCTGTTCGACGCCCGGCATGCCGTCCACGGCGAGGTTCACACCGATGCCGATGGCGACGGCGTCGCCGCGGGCTTCGATGAGCAGACCGGCGAGCTTGGCGTTGTCGACCACGAGGTCGTTGGGCCACTTCAGTCGCACGGACGAGACCCCCAGCGCATGCATGGCCCGCGCCACGGCCACGCCAACGGCCGGGCCGAGCGGCGCGAGGCGCATCGGCGGCAGGACGAAACGGCGCAGCACGGTGAAGGCCAGCGCGCCCTCGGGATCGGTGTGCCATGTGCGTCCGCGGCGCCCACGACCGGCCGACTGGCGGTCGGCGACGAACACGGCAGCGCCTCGCGCGGGCAAAGGGCTGGCGAGCGCCCAGTCCTGCGTGGACTCGACCACGCCGGCGTGATGGACGGCCGCCAGCTCGGCGAGCGTCGCTTCGTCGAGTGCGAGATCGCCTTCGTCGAACGCGTCAGGCATCGGAACGCGCCCAGAGCCGCGCGAGCACGCGCGCCTTCTCGAAGCGATGCTCGGTGCCCGCGCGCAGACGCTGCAGGTTGGCGCGATGCGTCCACGCCAGCAGCGCGGCCACGGCCACGGCGAAGCCCAGCCACGCGCCCGTGCGGCCTTCGAACAGCGCCCACAGCGGCAGGGCCAGTCCGGCCAACACCGTCGAAAGACCGACGTATCCCGTCGAGAGCAACACCAACAGCCAGGCCGCGAGCAGCGGCGCCAGCGCCACGGGCCAGAGCACGGCGAGCCCGCCCACCAGGGTCGCTGCGCCCTTTCCGCCGCGGAACCCATGGAACACCGGCCACACATGGCCGGCGGCCGCGAGCAGGGCACCCAGCATCTGCATGGCGACGTCGCCACCGGCCGCGCGCATCAGCGCCACGGCCGCGGCGCCCTTGCCGATGTCGATGAGCACGGTGCCGAGCGCGAAGGCCCAGCCCTGCGTGCGGAAGGCGTTGGTGCCGCCAGCGTTGCCGCTGCCCTGGGTGCGGATGTCGACACCGCGCAGCTTGCCCAGCCACAGGCTGCCGGAGATCGAACCGAGCAGGTACGCGGCCACCCCGGCCGCGGCCGTCATCGCGATGCTCACGGCGTCACCGGCTGCAGGCTGGCGACCAGTGCGCCAGGACCCGCATGCGCGCCGACCGCGGGGCCGGTTTCCACCAGCCAGCCTTCGGCGATGTCGAGCCGCGCTTTCAGCGTCGCGAGAAGGACCGCGCCGTCATCGGCCGCATCGCAATGACCGACGACCACCCGCCAGCGAGTGCCCGCAGGCACGTGCTTCGCGACATAGGCAGCGAAGCGCTCGGGTTCGCGCGACGAACCGAACAGCGCGGCGCAGGGCTTCAACCGGCCTTCGGGGACCACCTTCGCGATCGGCGTGGCGCGAAGCACCGAGGCGACCCAGCCGGCCCAGCGCGGCACGCGGCCGCCGCGGACCGCGTGGCGGATGTCGCGGGCCAGCGCGAACGTCAGCGTCTTCGGCTTCAGCGCCGCCACGTGCGCGAGCACCGCGGCCGCCGTGGCGCCAGTCGCGGCCTTCTCAGCGGCGGCGATCGCCAACAGCGCCTGCCCGCCCGCGGCATTCGCGGTATCGAACACGTGGGTGCGCGACGGATCACCGCGCTGCGCCGCGGCCTCGGCGGCCTGCAGCGTCCCCGAGACGGCGCGGGAGAGCCCGACGTAGACGAGTTCGGCGTGATGCGACAGCAGGAAATCGAACTGCCGGCGGAAATCCCCGACCGGCGGCTGGCTGGTGCGCGGCAACAGCGGCCCGTGGCGCAGTCGCGCGTAGAACTCTGCCGGGCTGATGCCGACGCGATCGAGGTAGTCGTGCTCCCCGAAGTTCACGCGCAGCGGGATGACGTGGAGATCGAGGGCATCCGCGAGCCCGTCCGGTAGATCCGCGGAGCTGTCGGTGACGACCACGCAAGCGCCGGGGGCGCTGGCCGTTCGCGCCTGCGCCAGCATGTCGTCGGCCTTCGTCGACTCGACGCGGCCGAACCGCCCCAGCGCCTCGAACATCGCCGAAGGCCGCGCCACGTGCGCGTGCACCTTCACCCGGTGCGCGCTGCCGGCGACGACGACGCAGTCGGCACCCAGGCCGGACATCGCCGCCTGCAGCGCCGCACGGTCGAGCGCTTCGCCGACCAGCAGGCACTCGGTGCACCAGCGGTGGCGCGGGTCGATGTCGTCGAGCTCCGCGTGCAGGGCGTCGTGCACGTCGCTGATGTCGAGTTCGACGGCGTCGTCCGCCAAACCCGACGGGCGAACCAGACCGCGACGGGCGAGGAAATCGGCGATACCTTCCAGCAGGTCCACGAAGCCCTGCGCCCCGGCATCCACCACGCCCGCCTTGCGCAACACCGGCAGCTGGTCCGGCGTGCGCTGGAGCGCCAGGCGCGCCTGCGTCAACGCTGATTCGAACCAGGCCCGAGGCTCCTGGCGTTCGCCCTGCTCAGCGGCCTGCGAGAGCGCCTCGGCGAAGGCATGGATCACGCTGATCATCGTCCCCTCCTTGGGCTCGGCCATCGCCGCTCGTGCCGAGCGCGATGCGGCGCGGGCCGCCTCGGCGAGGCCGCGGGTGTCAAGCGACGTGCGCGACCCGACGGCATCGGCGAGGCCGCTGAAGAACTGGGCCAGGATCGCGCCGGAATTCCCGCGCGCACCGTCGATCGCTTGGTCGCCCACCCGGCGCAGCAGCCGTCCCACCCCACCCGCCCGGCGCTGCAGCGCGCCGGTAAGCACCGTGCTGAGCGTCAGGGCGAGGTTGTTTCCGGTGTCCCCGTCGGGCACCGGGAAGACATTGATCTTGTTCAAGGCATCGCGGCGGGCGATGACCCGCCGGGCGCCAGCGATCAGGGCATGGCGGAGCGCCGCGGCGCGGATCGGTCCGGCGGACGGCAGCGGGACGGAGAACGAGGTGGTTGCGGACATACGCCGGAGTCTGGGGGAACACCCCGCCGCTCGGCATGCTGCGCGACAGCATGCCCGGTGACAAGTCGACCCGCCATGCGCGCCCTTCACTGACGGCGTATGATCCTGCGACGCGTTTGCCCGGTCGTGCATCCACGGCCAGGCCTACCCAACCGGGGAACCCCATGATTCGCGCCGCCTGCCTGTCGCTCGCCCTGCTGGCCCTCCCGTTGGCTTGCGTCGCCTCGCAGACCACGGCCGAAGCGCCTGCCGCGGAAGTCCAGAGCGCCTGTGATACGCCGACGGCCAGCGCTCCCCAGGCGGACGCGGCCTCCCCCACCGATGCCCCGGTGCGCAGCGCGGAAGCAGCCCCCACCCGGTCAGTCAGCGCGCGCAGCCCCGGCACGGTCCGTGGCACAAGCCCGCGCTGGAACCGCCTGTTGCCGGGCATGTTCCGCTGATCGCCTCGCCGCGTCCGCATGCCCTGGGCCTGGTCGCGTCGCTGGCGCAAGCCACCGCCTGACATCGACGGCGCCCGCTGGGCGGCACTGCTGGCCCAAAGGCCACTCTTGCGCGGCCTCTACCCTGAGCGCCAGGAAGCATTGCGTGCGCTTTCGGCGCGCTTCCTCGCCGGCAAGGCAATCTCGCCCGCCCATGGCCTGGAACTCGACGACGACGACCGGCTGGCCCTCGCCGCACACGCCTGCCTGCCCTTGCTCGGCATTGGCGAATCCGGGCTGCGCGGCTGGTCGGAGGTGATCGTCCATCCCGGCGCCTTCCGCGTGGAGCACGGCCGCCACGGCGCACCGCACGAGATGGACGCGCTCGAAGTGGTCGAAGATGGCTTCGAGGATCGGGAAGGTGAAAGCTGGCAGTACGGCCCGATGGTGCTGAGCTGGGCGGATCTCTCGGCGGAAATGGCGGAACCGGAGCCGGGCTACCAGCTCGTCGTGCACGAGATGGCGCACAAGCTCGATGCGCTCGACGGCGTGATGGACGGCACCCCGCCCCTGCCGCGCGACTGGCAGCGCGAATGGGCCCGTGATTTCGGCGCCGCCTTCGACGCCCTCAACGCCGAGCTCGATGCCCTCGAAAGCGCCGGCGACGACGAGGCCGAACCGGCCATCGATCCCTACGCCGCCGAGGCCCCCGAAGAGTTCTTCGCCGTCTGCAGCGAGTACCACTTCACCGCACCGGAACGGCTGCGAGCGGCCTATCCGGCGGTGGCCGCGCATCTCGAACGGTTCTATGGGGCGCCGCCGAGGCTCGAGCGCCCCGTCGGCCACGACCCGGCGCCCTGAGGCCGCCGTTTCAGACCTGCGGCGGGAACCGCGCCACGAAGCGCGCACCGCCCAGCTCGCTGGAGCGCTGCACCGTCAGCGCGCCCTGGTAGGCAGCGACGATGTCCTGCACGATCGACAGCCCGATGCCGTGGCCCTGCACGCGTTCGTCGCCGCGCACGCCGCGCTGAAGCACGCGGTCGATCTGGTCCTCGGCGATGCCCGGCCCGTCGTCTTCCACCGCGAACTCGACGCCGCCGCGTTTGCCCGCCGGTGCCGGGAGCGTGGTCACCTGCAGCGCCACGCGGCGCTTCGCCCACTTGAAGGCATTCTCCAGCAGGTTGCCGAGCAGCTCCTGCAGGTCGCCCAGCTCGCCGTGGAAGCGCGCCGCCGCATCGATGTCGAATTCGGCCAGCACGCCCTTGGTGGCGTAGATCTTCTCGAGGCCGAGCACGATCTCCTCGGCCGTGCCTTCGATCTTCAGCGGCGCGGCATACAGCACGTGGCCGGAGCGCGCGGCGCGGGAAAGCTGATAACCGACGATATCGTTCATGCGCTGGACCTGCGTGCGCACGTCCTCGCGCAGGTCGTCGCCGGTGGCGCCGGCCTCGAGGCGGCTCTGCAGCACCGCCAACGGCGTCTTCAGCGAATGGGCGAGGTCGCCGAGCGTGCGCCGCACCTGCTCGAGGTTGCGGCGCTCGGAGTCGATCAGCGCATTGATGCTTTCGGTCAGCGGCTGGAGCTCGCGCGGGTGCTCGTCGACCAGCCGCGCGACGCTGCCCTGCTGCACGTCGGCCAAGGCTTTCTCGACGCCGGCCACGGGGCGCAGGCTCCAGCGCAATGCCAAGGCCTGGACCAGCGCGAGCACGATGGCGGCCGCGCCGAGCCACGCCCAGAGCGTCCGGCGGAACACGCCCACCTGCCCGGCCACGTAGCCGGCGTCCTCGTAGAGGGCGAGGGTGAGCTCGAGGTCGCCGCGGCCGGTTTCCCAGATGGTGGTGAGCGAATAGCGATAGACCGCCAACGCACTGCCGCTCGATTCGGTGGCCTGTAGCGGCCCGTCGAAGCGCCCGGCGCCGGGCGTGCCGGTTTCCGGTGGCGGCAGGATGCGGCCCAGCGCGGAGGCCGATTCCCAGCGCAGCCCCTCGCCGACGACGCCGGCGTACAGGCCGCTGCCGGGCCGGTCGAAGCGCGGGTCCGGCGGCACCTGCGGCATCACGATGGCGCCGGAGCGCAACACCTCGGCACCGTTGAGGTAGGCCTTGGCGAAGTTCTCCAGCCGTTCGCGCTGGCTGTTCAGCGCCGCCTCGGTGAAGGCGCGGTCGAGCGCGTAGCCCGTCAGGCCGAGGAAGGCCACCAGCGCGAGGCCGGCGGCCAGCAGCTGGCGCGCCTGCAGCGAGAGGCGGCGGCGCACCACGCCCAAGCGCGCTTACTCGTTGCGCGGGATCGCGAAACGGTAGCCGCG
>JAIXTZ010000257.1 GCA_027483745.1 Lysobacteraceae bacterium | reverse complement strand
CTGCTGTTCCTGATCCTCGACCCGTTGGGCAACGTCCCGGTCTTCCTGAGCTTGCTGAAGCCGGTGCCCGAGCACCGCCGGCGCCGGGTGCTGGCCCGCGAGCTGGTGATCGCCCTCGGCGTGCTGTTCCTGTTCCTGTTCTGCGGCCGCTACATCCTCGACTTCATCAGCCTGCGGCAGGAATCGGTCAGCATCGCCGGCGGCATCATCCTGTTCCTGATCGGCCTGAAGATGATCTTCCCGGCCCCGGAGGGCATCTTCGGCGATACCCCGGAGGGCGAGCCCTTCATCGTTCCCATGGCCGTGCCCCTCGTGGCCGGCCCCTCGGGCATGGCGGCGGTCATGCTGATGGGCTCCAAGGACCCCGACCGCCTGCTCGACTGGAGCCTGGCCCTGCTGATCGCCTGGGCGGCCACCGCGGCCATCCTGTTCTCGGCCACCAAGCTGTACCGCCTCCTCGGCCCCCGGGCGCTGACCGCCCTGGAGCGACTGATGGGCATGGTGCTGGTGGCGATATCGGTCCAGATGACCCTCGATGGCATCGCCGCTTACCTGGGCCGCACCGCGGGCTGACCGCGCGCCGGCTGCAATCTCCGCCGGGCGGGGTGTCTCAATGTTCTGTGAGATGACGGTCATCGAAACGTCATCTGGGCGCTCTACGCTGTTAAACTGTCGTTAGGCTGTCATCGCCCATTCGAAGCCCGTCCGCAGCCGACGGCGGCCACAGCGAAGTCCTTCGCCGCAACGCGGCGGAACTCGTCATCCGTGGCGGCAGATGCCGCCATCGTCTGTCTCCGCAGTAAAAACCAGAGCAGGTCCATACATGAATTATCGCAGCAAGGTGCGCTACTCGAAGCTCGCGCTTGGTCTCGCCATCGCCCTCGCCTCGGCGCCGGCCATGGCGCAGCAGACCTCGGCCAACGTCGGCGGCCGGATCACCACCGCCGAGCAGGCGGTCGTCGCCGGCGCCCAGGTGACCATCACCCACGTGCCGTCGGGTACGGTCTCGCAGGCGACGACGGATGCCAACGGCCGCTACGGCGCCCGCGGTCTGCGGGTCGGCGGTCCCTACACGATCACCATCACGAAGGACGGCCAGGCCGAGACCATCGAGAACGTGTTCCTGACGCTCGCGCAGACCACGCAGGTCGATGCGACGATCGGTGCGGACACCTCGGCCACGCTCGAGACGGTGGAAGTGACCGCCGACGCCCTCGGCGGCCCGGCGTCGCCGTTCAGCGCCAACGCGATGGGCGCCGGCACGACGATCGTCCGCGAGCAGGTCGAGGCGCTGCCGACGATCCGCCGCAGCATCGAGGACTTCGTGCGCCTTGACTCGCGCATCGTCCAGGTCGACGAGGAGCGTGGCGGTATCGCCGCGGCCGGCCAGAACAACCGCTACAACAACATCCGCATCGACGGCGTCCCGACCAATGACAACTTCGGCCTGAACGACAGCGGCCTGCCGTCGCTCAACCAGCCGATCTCGATCGACTGGATCGAGGAGTTCAACGTCGGCATTTCCGACTACGACACCACGCAGACCGACTTCGTCGGCGCCAACGTCAACGCCGTGTCGAAGTCGGGCGGCAACGAGTTCGCCGGCCGGGTGTACTACTCCTTCCGCAACGACGACCTGCTCGGTGACGAGGTCAACGGCCGCGACGTCGCCAAGCCGTTCGTCGACGAGTTCACCGCGGGCGCCTACTTCGGCGGCCCGCTGATCAAGGACCGCCTGTTCTTCTTCGCGGGCTACGAGAAATTCGAGCGCGAGATCTCGGGCATCGACAACGGCATCGCCGGTTCGGGCGCCCTGAACGAGTTCCGCATCACGCAGGCCGAGATCGACCGCCTGCGCGCCGCGGCGACCCGCTTCGGCGCGGCCGACATCGGCTCCGTCGATGCCGTGACCGCCTTCACCAACGAAGACGAGAAGTGGTTCGCCAAGCTCGACTTCAACATCAACGACAGCCACCGCGCCACCCTGCGTTACAACAAGACCACGGGCTCCGACCTCCAGGCCAACCCGGGCGCCACGCAGATCCGCGCCAGCTCGAACCACTGGGCCAACGACATCACGTTCGAAAGCTGGGCGGCTCTGCTGTACAGCGACTGGACCGACGTGTTCTCGACGGAAGCCAACATCTCGTACTCGACGTACGACTCGCTGCCGACCGCGTTCTCGGACTTCCAGGCCGTGACCGTCAACTTCCCCACCGGCTCGATCACCGGTGCCAACGCCACGGTGACCTTCGGCAAGGAGTTCTCGCGCCAGGCCAACCAGCTGAACACCGAGACGCTGACGGGCTTCTTCGCCGGCAACCTCTACATGGGCGACCATGAGGTCAAGTTCGGCCTCGACTACGAAAGCGTTGACGTCTACAACCTGTTCCTGCAGGCCGCGGTGGGCTCGTACACCTTCGCGAACCTCGCCGACTTCGAGAACGGCCTCTGGCAGAACTACACCTACCAGCGCTCGCGCACCGGCAACCTCAACGACGTCGCGGCCACCTTCGACGTGGGTTCGGTCGGCCTCTTCGTGCAGGACACTTGGTCGGTCAACTACAACCTGACCCTGATGTTCGGCCTGCGCGCCGACCAGTCGCTGGTGGGTGGCACGCCGGCGGCGAACGCTCGCTTCACCAATGACTTCGGCGTGAACAACCAGAACACGCCGGACGGCGAGTGGCTGGTGCAGCCGCGCTTCGGCTTCAACTACACCTTCGACAGCGAACTGCAGTCGCAGCTGCGCGGCGGCGTGGGCCTGTTCCGCGGTTCGGCACCGGGCGTGTGGCTGTCGAACAGCTTCTCGAACCCGGGCGTCATCGCTCAGTCGTTCAACATCAACACCACCGCGACGACCCGCATCCCGGGCGTCTCGCTGAATCCGAACAGCCCGTTCGTCCCCGCGAACGCCGCGCCGGGCCAGCTGGTCAACGCGGTGTCGGACGACTTCGCGCAGCCCTCGGTGTACCGCGCCAACCTCGCGTTCGAGCAGGAGCTGCCGTTCCTCGGCTTGATCGCCGGCGTCGAGTACCTCTACACGACGGTCAATGACGCGGTGCACTTCGTCAACGTCGGCCTGGGCGCTCCCACCAGCACGCTGCCGGACGGCCGCCAGAGCTGGTGGCTGACCAATGGCACGGCGGGCTTCAACCCGGCCAATGGCAATGCCGCCGGCACCAACCGCATTCGCGCGAACTGCATCCTCGTGAATCCGGCGGTGGCCTTCAACGCGGCGACGAACCCCTGCGCCTACACCAACGCCATCGTGCTGACGAACACCGACAAGGGCCGTTCGGAGAACTTCACGGTGTCGCTGGAGAAGCCGTGGGCCGACAACTGGTACGCGAAGCTCGCCTACACCTACGGCGATTCCAAGGAAGTGAGCCCGGGCACGAGCTCGGTCGCGCTGTCCAACTGGCAGAACCGCGTGGTGTTCAACCAGAACGAGGACACCCTCCGCACCTCGAACTACGAGATCAGCGACCGTCTGACGGCTTCGTTCTCGTATCGCTTCGAGTTCTTCGGCGAGTCCGCGCCGACGACGGTCACGGGCTTCTATGAGGGCCGCTACGGTCGTCCGTTCAGCTACACCTACAGCAACGACGCCAACGGTGACGGCCAGAACGGCAACGACGTGTTCTTCGTGCCGGTGATGGGCCAGGTCGGCTTCAGCGCTGCCTCGACCGCCGCCGACCAGCAGGCATTCTGGGACTTCATCCAGAACACGCCGGGCCTCGCCGCGTATGCGGGCAAGGTGTCGCAGATCAACGGCGAGAAGAGCCCGTGGCGCAACCAGATCGACCTGCGCATCTCGCAGACGATCCCGCTGGGCTTCGGCAAGACGAAGGCGCAGGTGTTCTTCGACATCGAGAACTTCGGCAACCTGCTGAACAAGGAGTGGGGCGGCGTGCAGGAAGCCCTGTTCCCCTACAACGTGTTCGTTGCCCGCTACCAGGGCATCAATGCGGCCAACCAGTACGTCCTCGACGTCTCGAACTACGTGAACGAGACGACGGGTGTCGCCAGCGGTGTCCCGGTGCTGCCGTACCGCAACTTCGAGTCGCGCTGGGCCGCGCAGATCGGTTTCCGCCTCGATTTCTAAGGTGCTGCCGCTCCGCGTGTGATGCAAACGGCCGGGGAAACCCGGCCGTTTGCTTTTCCGCTGCGGAAGACGCGTCAGATGAAATCGGCGTCCAGCACGATCCGGTAGCGTGCTTTGCCGCTGTGCAGGCGGTCGAAGGCGTCGTTGATCTTCGACATCGGGAAGCGTTCCACCTGCGGCGCGATCTCATGGCGGGCGCAGAACTCGAGCATCTGCGAGGTCGTGGCGGGGCTGCCCAGCGGTGAACCGCTGACCGACTTCTGCCCGCCGATCAGGGCGAAGGCGGGCACCGGCACCGGCTCGAGCACCGCGCCGACGAAGTGCAGGCGGCCGTTCGGCGCCAGCGCGCCGAGGTAGGCGCCCCAAGGCAGGGTGACGTTGGCGGTGACGAGGATGAAGTCGAACTTGCCGGCTTCCTTCGCGAGCGCTTTCGCATCGGTGCTCACCACCGCGCGATGGGCGCCGAGGCGGATGGCTTCCTCGTGCTTGCTTTCGCTGGACGTGAACGCGGTGACCTCGCAGCCCCAGGCGTTGAGGAACTGCAGGGCCAGGTGGCCGAGGCCGCCGATGCCGACCACGCCGACGCGGTCGGTGGGCTTGATGCCGAAATGCGCGATGGGGCCGAACACGGTGATGCCGCCGCAGAGCAGGGGGCCGGCGCTGGCGGCGTCGACGCCCTCGGGGATGGGCGTGGCCCAGACCCAGTGCGCGCGCACGCGTTCGCCGAAACCGCCGTAGCCGGAGACGATCAGCCCGCTCGATTTACCGCAGACGTTGTGGTGGCCGGACAGGCACTGTTCGCAGGCCATGCAGCTGCTTTCGTACCAGCCGATGCCGACGCGGTCGCCGACCTTGACGCGCTTGGCCTCGGCGCCGACGGCGACCACGCGCCCGATGGCCTCGTGGCCGGGCACCAGCGGATAGCGGGCATTGCCCCAGTCGTTGTTCACCATGCTGAGGTCGGAGTGGCAAAGCCCGCAGTGCTCGACCTGCACCTCGACGAATTCGGGATGGAGCGGGCCGGGGTCGTACTCGAAGGCCTGCAGGGCGCCTTTGGAGGCGGTGGCGGCGTAGGCGCGGATGGGCATGGGAGCTCCTGTTGCTGGTGGGATCGGTCGCGCTAGGCCGTGAACCGCCGCGCGACGCGAGGGGCGGGTCGAGTCTGCGGCGGTGGCCGGCCGTCATACAATCACGCCCCCGCGCCGCGAGGCGCCCGCTGGAGGGCCGGCCTGTCAAGCCGATCCGATGAAGAAGTCCGATTTCCATTACGACCTGCCGCCGGAACTGATCGCGCAGGCCCCGCTCGCCGAACGCTCGGCCTCCCGCCTGCTGCACGTGCCCTTTCCTCCGGACGGCCTCGCCGACCTTCATGTGCGCGACCTGCCGTCGCTGCTGCAGCCCAGCGACCTGATGGTGTTCAACGACACTCGGGTGATCCCGGCGCGGCTGTATGGGCAGAAAGCCACCGGTGGGCGCGTCGAGATCCTGCTGGAACGCGTGACCGGGGCGCACGAAGTGCGCGCGCAGGTGGGCGCCAGCAAATCGCCCAAGCCCGACAGCACGATCACGCTGGACGACGGCACGGTGGTGACGGTGCTCGGCCGCGATGGCGAGTTCTATCGACTGCGCTTCGAGACCACCGAACCGCTGGAGCAGGTGCTGCTGCGCGCCGGCCGCATGCCCTTGCCGCCCTACATCCAGCGCGAGGCCAACATCGCCGACGACGAGCGCTACCAGACGGTGTTCTCGAAGCACGTGGGCGCCGTGGCGGCGCCGACCGCCGGCCTGCACTTCGACGAGCCGCTGCTCGCGGCCTTGCAGGCGCGCGGCATCGAGTTCGGGCACATCACCCTGCACGTTGGCGCCGGGACCTTCCAGCCCATGCGCGCCGAGCACGTGAAGGACCACGTGATGCACAGCGAGTGGCTGAACGTCGGCGCCGAGCTGTGCCAGCAGATCCGCGAGACGAAGGCCCGCGGCGGCCGCGTCATCGCGGTGGGCACCACGGTGATCCGCGCGCTGGAGACGGCGTGGCAGGATGGCGAGGTGCGGCCGTTCTCCGGGGACACGCAGATCTTCATCACGCCGGGGCACCGCATCCGCTCGGCCGACGCGCTGTTCACCAACTTCCACCTGCCGGAATCGACGTTGATGATGCTGGTCAGCGCCTTCGCCGGCTTCGACCGGATCATGGCGGCGTATCGCCATGCGGTGCAGCAGCGCTACCGCTTCTTCAGCTACGGCGACGCGATGCTGCTGTGGCCGGGCACGGACTGGGAGGGCGCATGAGCCGCATGACCTTCCAGGCGCTGGGCTCCGACGGCACGGCACGCCGCGGCCGCATCGCCTTCCCGCGCGGCACCATCGAGACGCCGGCCTTCATGCCCGTGGGCACCTATGGCACGGTCAAGGCGATGCGGCCGGTGGAGATCGAAGCCATCGGCGCCGAGATCATCCTCGGCAACACCTTCCATCTGTACCTGCGCCCCGGGCTCGAGGTGATCGAGAAGCACGGCTCGTTGCACGGCTTCACGCAGTGGCAGAAGCCCATCCTTACCGACTCCGGCGGCTTCCAGGTCTTCTCGCTGGCGCACAAGCGCAAGATCACCGAAGCCGGCGTGACCTTCGCTTCGCCGGTGGACGGCCGCAAGGTCTTCCTCGGCCCCGAGGAGTCGATGCACATCCAGCGCGTGCTGGGCTCGGACATCGTGATGATCTTCGACGAGTGCACGCCGTACCTCGTCGACGGCGTGCCGGCCTCCGAGAAGGTCGCGCGGACGTCGATGGAGCTCAGCCTGCGCTGGGCGGAGCGCTCGAAGCGCGCCCATGAGGGCAACGACGCGGCGCTGTTCGGCATCGTCCAGGGCGGGCTGTACCCGGAGCTCCGGACGCGCTCCGCCGAAGGTCTGCGGCAGATCGGCTTCGACGGCTATGCGGTGGGCGGCCTCGCCGTGGGCGAGCCCGCGCACGAGCGCGAGAAGACGCTGGAGGCCATCTGCCCGCAGCTGCCCGAGGACAAGCCGCGCTACCTGATGGGCGTGGGCAAGCCCGAGGACATCGTCGAGGCCGTGGCGCGCGGCATCGACATGTTCGACTGTGTGATGCCGACCCGCAACGCGCGCAACGGCCACTACTTCACCGATTTCGGCCAGGTGCGGATCCGCAACCAGAAGTACGAGCACGACCTGCGGCCCATCGAGCCCGGCTGCGACTGCGCCACGTGCACGGGCGGCTTCACCCGCAGCTACCTCCGCCACCTCGACCGCTGCAACGAGATCCTCGCCTCGATGCTGGCCACCACCCACAACCTCCGCTACTACGTGCGGCTGATGGAGCGGATCCGGGCGGCCATCGAGCAGGGCCGCTTCGCAGAATTCCGTGAAGGCTTCTACCGCGCCCGGGAGGCCGGCGAGCCGGCCTGAACGCCCGCCGTGGCATACTCGGAGGCTGTTTGGCCTTCTGGAAGCTCAAGACCATGTCCCTGCTCGACCTGATCATCCCCGCCGCCCATGCCCAGGCCGCCGGCGCGCCCGCGCCCAGCCCCTGGCCCAGCGTCATCATGCTCGGCGCGGTCTTCGTGCTGATGTACTTCATGATGATCCGCCCGCAGATGAAGCGGCAGAAGGAGCATCGCCAGATGGTGGAGAAGCTGGCGAAGGGCGACGAGGTCGTGACCAGCGGCGGCATCGCCGGCCGGATCGACGACGTGGGCGAGAGCTTCATCACCGTCGAGATCGCCGAGGGCACCAAGGTGAAGCTGCAGAAGGGCGCGATCAACGCCGTCCTGCCCAAGGGCACCTTGAAGTCCCTCTGACCGCCCCCATCACGTCGGCTTCATGCCGGCTTTCTTGGTCGGCGATCCGCCGGCCTGAAGTGACGCCATGCTCGAATACGCCCGCTGGAAATACGTCGTCGCCCTGATCGTGCTGTTGGCCAGCGCGCTCTACGCGCTCCCCAATCTCTACCCGCAGGATGCGGCGGTCCAGATCACCGCGAATCGCGGCTTCGCCGTCGACGACGCCCTCGATGCGCGCGTCGAGGGGCTGCTGAGGGACGCCGGGATCGCGACCACGGCGGTGCAGAAGGAGGGCGACAGCCTTCTGGTCCGCCTCGACAGCGCCGACCAGCTCCGGGCCGCGGAGTTGCTGCGCCCGGCCCTCGAAGACGGGTATACCGTCGCCCAGAACCTCGTTTCGACCGTGCCCGATTGGTTGGATGCCTTCGGCGCCAGCCCGATGCGCCTCGGCCTCGACCTGCAGGGCGGCGTGCATTTCCTGCTCCAGGTCGACCAGAAGGCCGCCCTCGAGAAGCGCGAGAACAGTTACGCCGAGCAGATCCGCGTGGTGCTGCGCGAGCAGAAGATCCCCTCGCAGGAAGTCACGGTCCGTCCCAACGACATCCTCGTGCGCCTGAGCCGCGAAGAGGACCTGTCGAAGGCGCTCAGCCTCATCGCGGTGGATGCCCCCGAACTGCAGCTGCAGCCGCTCCGCGGCAGCGCCGGCCCGGGCTTCACCGCCAGCATCGCTCCCGCCGCGCTGCAGGCCCTGCTCACCGAGACGATCAACCAGAACGTCTCGATCCTGCGCAACCGCATCAACGCGCTGGGCGTGGCCGAGCCGATCGTGACCCGCCAGGGCGATTCGCGCATCGTCGTGCAGCTGCCGGGCGTGCAGGACACGGCGCTGGCCAAGCGCGTGATCGGCGCCACGGCGACGCTGGAATACCGCGCCGCGCTGCTGACGGACGCGGATGCGCTTGAGGCCGAGCGCACCGGACGCGTGCCGCCGGACGGCCGCATCTACTACCTGCGCGAGCGCAACCCCGACGGCAGCCGCATCCCCGTCGTGCTGGCGAAGCGCGTCATCGCCGCCGGCGACCAGCTCGTGGCCGCCACCTCGATCACCGATCCTGAGACGGGCACGCCGGGCGTCTCGGTCACGCTGAACGCCGCGGCCGGCAAGCGCATGTTCGACTTCACCTCGCAGAACGTCGGCAAGCCGATGGCGGTGGTGTACATCGAGCGCGTGCCGGAAGTGCGCATCGTCGACGGCAAGGAAGTCCGCGGCACCAAGGTGACGGAAGAGGTCATCAGCCTCGCATCGATCCGCGGCGTGTTCAGCCGCAACTTCCAGACCACCGGGCTCGAGAGCCCGCAGGAAGCCCAGCAGCTGGCCCTGCTGCTCCGCTCGGGTGCGCTGGCCGCGCCGATGGAGTTCGCCGAGGAGCGCATCATCGGCCCGTCGCTCGGCGCCGAGAACATCGCCCGCGGCCTCGAGTCGATCGCCGCTTCGTTCGTGCTGGTGCTGGTGTTCTTCGTCGTCTACTACCGGATGTTCGGCGTCATCACCAACCTCGCCCTGCTGCTCAACCTGCTGATGCTGGTGGCCGTGATGTCGATCGTCGGCGCCACGCTGTCGCTTCCGGGTCTCGCAGGCATCGCCCTGACGGTGGGACTGTCGGTGGACGCCAACGTGCTGATCAACGAGCGCATCCGCGAGGAGCTGCGCGCCGGCAACACGCCGCTCAGCGCGATCGCCACGGGCTACGAGAAGGCCGCCGGCACCATCGCGGACGCCAACGTCACCGCGCTGCTCGCGGGTATCGCGCTGTTCGTGTTCGGCACCGGCCCGGTGAAGGGCTTCGCGCTCTCGCTGATCATCGGCATCCTGACCTCGATGTACACCGCCGTGTCGGTGTCGCGCGGCATCGCCACCCTCATCTACGGCCGCCGCCGCAAGCTGGCCGGCCTGGCGATCTGACCGGAGTTTCCTCGTGTTCCGACTCATCCCGTTCGACACCAACTACGACATCCTGCGCTGGCGCCTGCCGTCGCTGGCCATCGCCTTCGGGCTGATGGTCGCGGCCCTGGTGCTGATCCCGATGAAGGGCTTCAACTTCGCGCTCGACTTCACCGGCGGCACCGTGGCCGAGCTGAAATTCGAGAAGGAACCCGACCTCGAGCGCGTCCGCGCGGCCCTCGAGGGCGCCGGTTACAGCAACCCGGTGGTGCAGACCTTCGGTGCGGCCAACGACATCGTGGTGCGACTGCAGCCGCGTGAAGCGGAGGGGGGCGAGGCGGCGCTGCAGGAGAGCGCGGCGGCGACCGGCGGCGCGATCGCCGACCTGCTTGGCGAGCCCGGCAATGCCGTCACCGTCGTGCGCTCCGACTTCGTCGGCCCGCAGGTGGGCCAGGAGCTGGCCGAAAACGGCATCCTCGCGATGTTCTTCGTAATCGTGGGCTTCCTCGTCTACATCACCTTCCGTTTCGAATGGAAGTTCGCGGTGGCGGCGATCATCACCACCCTGCACGACGTGGTGCTGGTGGTGGGCTGGTTCGCGTTGACGCAGCACGAGTTCGACCTGATCGTCCTTGCCGGCGTGCTCTCGGTGATGGGCTACTCGATCAACGACACCATCGTCGTCTTCGACCGCGTGCGCGAGAACTTCCGTGGCCTGCACCATGTCAGCGCCAACGAGGTCCTCAACCGCTCGATCAACCAGACCCTGTCGCGGACGATCATTACCTCGGTCGTGGCCTTCCTCACCGTGCTGGCGCTCTACCTGTACGGCGGCGCGAGCCTCGAGGGCATGGCCGAGGCGCAGATGCTTGGCATCATCATCGGCACCCTGTCCTCGATCTTCGTGGCCTGTCCGCTGCTGATCTGGCTGAACGTGACCAAGCAGGACCTGTTGCCGAAGGCGAAGGACGACAGCGAGCTCGATCGCCGGCCCTGAATCGCCACATCGTTTCGCATTCGAAGGCCGCGGAGTGATCCGCGGCCTTCGTCGTTCCGGGTACAGTGCTGACCTTGGCGTGGACGGGGGCGGGGATGGCGCAACGCGCGGCGGCGGCAGGCGCTTCGAAGGGCTTGGTGGCGTCCCTGGCGTCGTCCGGGCCGGCATGGCGGCGTGCCATCGGCGGTGTCGCGCTTCGCCTGGTGTTCGCCCTTGTCTTGGCGATGGCGGCGTCCTCCGCCATGGCCGCGGCCGCGCCGCTGATGTTCGAGCGCGTCGGCGACGTCGACCAGGTGCCCGAGGGCGTGGTGACCGGCCTTGCCCAGGATGGCCAGGGCTTGATCTGGATCGCCACGACCGGCGGCCTTGTCCGCTTCGACGGCCACCGCTTCCGGCTCTACCAGACGCAGCCCGACGATCCATCGAGCCTTCCCGGCAATGTCGTGCGCGTGGTGCATCGGGCACGCGACGGACGCATCTGGATTGGCACCGAGTCGGAGGGCGTCGCACGCTATGACGCGGTAGCGGACCGGTTCGAGCGTTTCGGCGAGGCGGATGGCGTGCCGACGCTGCCGATCCGCGCGCTCGCGGACGACGCGGACGGCGGCCTGTGGATCGGATCGACCGGTGGTGGTCTGCGCCGCCTCGACCCCGCCACTCGACGGACCGAGGTCTGGCGCCACGCCGCGGCATCGCCGACGTCGCTGCCCGACGACCGCATCTCGGCGATGCATGTCGATCGCGACGGCCATCTCTGGGTGGGCACCTGGCGCGGCCTGGCGCGGCGCCGCGCCGGTAGCGACGAATTCGAGCGAGTCCTGTCCGACGCCGGTGATCCTCTCGGTTTCGCGAACGCACGCATCCGCGCCATCGCGCAGATCGGCCGCGGGGACCTTTGGGTCGGCGCTCAACAGGGGCAGGCCGCCGTGATCCCTTACGCCGTCGTCGCGGCAGATGACACGCCGCGGGCTGAGCAAGTGCGGCGCTGGTCGGGCGCGGGCATCAGCACCGTTGCCGAGCCGCTGCCCGGGGAGGTGTGGGTGGGGCATCCCGGGGGCATCGACGTCCACGCCGCGGATGACGCGCGCATCCTCCGCCGCATCCGGGCCACGCCGGGACAGGCCTTGGGGCTGGATCCGGCCGAAGTGCGCGCTTTGCTGGTCGATGCATCGGGCTTGCTGTGGGTCGGTAGCTTCGGCGGCGGCCTGCAGCGCACCGACCCACGACCTCGCGGATTGCTGAGCCGCCGCTACCTGCCCGGCGTGGATCCGGCTCTGGCGCAGTTCAACGTGCTGACCATGGGCGAGGATCGTGCGGGTGGCCTGTGGCTCGGTCTGGCAGGCGTGGGCGTGGCGAGGATGGGCAGCGACCTCATGCTGCGCGACCTGCTGCGACCGGGGGCCGCGGACGCCGGGGCCTTCGAGGGCGACCAGCCGTCCGGCGTGGCCGCGGGCGTCGATGGCAGCCTTTGGGTCGGGACGGAACGCGGGCTGTTCCTGCGTCGTCCGGCAGCCGCTGGATTCCAGCGCATCGCAGGCCCCGAGTTCCTCGAAGGGTCCGCGGTGCGTCGGCTGTGGCCGGCCTCCGATGGCGGCCTGTGGGTGGGCACCGCCGATGGCTTGTTCGTGGTCGACGCGCACGGGGGGCTGCCGCGGCGGATCGGTGACGCCGAAGGGAGGCGGGTTGAGGGCAGCGTCGAAGCGCTCGCCTTCGACGCCGGCGGCGCCTGGGTGGGCGGGAGTGCCGGCCTGTTCTGGTTGGACACGGCCGCACCGTCGCTCCGTCGGGTGGGCACCCGCGTGGATGGCCGCTCCCGCGACTTCGACGTCAATGGCGTGCTGGTGGATCGCGAGGGAACGTTGTGGGTGGATGCCGACGGCCTGCATCGCGCCATCGCCCGTGCCGATGCGGTGGTCGATTTCGAGGCGATCAGCGCGCGGCACGGCAATGGCGGCGTGAGCTTCGGCGCCAACCTGCTGGATGACGAGGCCGGCCGGATCTGGAGCCAGGGCGCGATGTTCGATCCCGCCAGCGACCGCTTGCGCCAGCTGTTGCCGGCCGACGGCGCGCAGGTGGGGACCGGATGGTTCCGGTCGTATGCGCGTTTGGGCGATGGCCGCCTGGCGTTCGGTGGTCGCGAAGGCGTGCTGGTGGTGACGCCGTGGGCCTTCACCCCATGGACGTTCGCTCCGCCAGTGGTCGTGACCAGCGTCCACGTCGATGGCCGTCGCCAGCCGCTCGGCCCGGAGGCCACCGAGTTCCGGGTTGGCAGCGAGGGGCGTGGTTTCACCATCGAGTTCGCCTCGCTCGACTACAGCGCCGCCACCCGCAACCGGCACCGTTACCGGCTCGAGGGCGTGGACGAGGACTGGATCGAAACCACCCGAGAGAACCGCGTGGCGGCCTACGGCAACCTCTGGCCTGGACGCTACCGGTTTTTCATCCAGGGCAGCAGCCGGACGGGCGAATGGAGCGAGGCGCGCGAGGCCTTGACCATTATCGTCGAGCCACGCTGGTGGCAAACGCCCGCGTTCGCGCTGCTGGCGTTCTCCCTGGCCGCCATTGGCACAACGCTGTTGGTGCGCTGGCGGACGAGGGCGCTCGAGCGTGCGCGCCTGACCTTGGAGCAGGAAGTCGAACGGCGAACCGCGGAACTGCGCGTGCTCTCCGAGGCCCTGCGCGTCCGCACCCGGGAGTTCGAGGAGGCCAGCCTCACCGACCCCCTGACCGGCCTTCGCAACCGGCGATTCATGTCGCTGCAGATGGCGTCGGAGATGGCGCTATGGATGCGTCGGCAGTCCCACCCGGGCGGCGGCGAATCGCCGAACGACATGGTGGTCTTCCTGATCGACGTCGATCACTTCAAGGACGTCAACGATCGGCACGGCCACGCCGCCGGCGATGACTTGCTGCGCCAGTTCGCGGAGCGGCTTCGCACCGTGTTCCGCACCAGCGACCATCTCGTTCGCTGGGGCGGCGAGGAGTTCCTCGTGGTCGCTCGGGACACCCAGCGGGATCGCGCGGCGGAGCTCGCGGGACGCGTGCGCGACGCGATCTCCGGGACGCCCTTCGTGCACAACGGGACGCCGTTGGCGATCACCGCCAGCATTGGCTGGGCGCCGCTGCCCTGGGATCCGGCCTCGCCGCAGGCGCTCGGCTGGGAGGCCGTGGTCGCCTTGGCCGACCTCGCGCTCTACACGGTGAAGCAGGGGGGGCGTGATGGCTGGCTGGGCTTGCTCCCGCAGGCGTCACTTCCGCCAGAGGCGGATCTGGCGTGGTTGCTGAAGAGGATGCCGCGGATGCTCGCGTCCGGTGAACTCAGCCTCGCGAGCAACCTCAACACCGACCGCCTCGCTCACCTGATCGCCTCGCAGTCGCGCTGAGGCCCGGCGCTCGGGCTCAGGCCGCGGCGTCTGGATTCAGCGGCGGCGGGGCGAAGCTGGCCAACCAGCCGGATTCCTGCACGGCCTTCTGCACGGCGTCGACGACCTTCATCGGGCCGGCGATGCACTGGCCTTCGAACAGGATCTTCTCGTTGCGGCCCTTGAAGTCGCAGGCGCGGCCACCGGCCTCGCGCACCAGCAGGATGCCTGCGGCGATGTCCCAGGCCTTCACGCCGGCCTCGAAGTAGCCGTCGGAGCGACCCGCAGCCACCCAGGCGAGATCCAGCGCGGCCGAACCGGTGCGGCGAACGTCCTCGGCGTCCTTCAACAGCATCTCGATGCACTTTAGCTGCGGGCCGATGCGCTTGCGCTCGCGCGGCGGGAAGCCGCTGATGAGCACCGCGCCACCGATCTCGCGCTGCGTGTTGATGCGGATGCGACGGTCGTTGAGCACCGCGCCGGCGCCACGCGAGGCGCAGAAGAGCTCGTTGCGCAGCGGATCGTAGATGACCGCGTCGGTCGGCTCGCCGTTGTCAACCAGGGCGATCGAGACGCAGAAATGCGGGATGCCGCGCAGGTAGTTCGACGTGCCGTCGAGCGGATCGACGATGAACGTGTAGCGGCCCTTGCCGGTCTGGCCGGTCTCTTCGCCGAGGATGGCGTACTCGGGGTAGGCGCGCCGCAGCTCGCGTATGATCTCGCGCTCGGCGAGGCCGTCCACTTCGCTGGCGTAATCCTGGCGGGCCTTCTCGACGACGTTGAGGCTTTCGAGGCGCGACATGTTGCGCAGCAGGACGTTGCCCGCGGCACGCGCGGCCTTGACCATGACATTGACGACAGGGTTCTGCATGCGCTGCCCGCCTCTTTCCGCTGGATTGTGTGAAGAACGTGGACTCGGTCGATGCCGGGCCGGCGCGGAGTTTAACCGATTCCCCGGAGGCAACCTTGCGCGCGCTTGAACGGATCCGGATGGTGCTGGTCGGTACGCAGCATCCGCGCAACATCGGGTCGTCGGCTCGCGCGCTGAAGACGATGGGCTTCACCGCGATGCACCTCGTCGCCCCGGAAAAGTTCCCGCACGCGGACGCCACGGCGCTGGCCGCGGGCGCCGACGACCTGCTCGACGGGGCATGCGTCACCGCGTCGCTGGCCGAGGCCGTGGCCGGCTGCACGCTGGTGCTCGGCAGCACGGCAACGCAGCGCGCCGTGCCGATGCCCGAGCTCACGCCCCGCGAGGCTGCCGCCCGGCTGTTGGAGGCGTCGCGCCACGGCGACGTGGCCCTGGTGTTCGGTCCGGAGCGCACCGGGCTCGAGAACGCCGAACTGCAGCTCTGCCATGCCTCTGTGTGCATTCCCACCGATCCGGACTTCAGTTCGCTGAATCTCTCGCAGGCGGTGCAGGTGCTGGCCTACGAGCTGCGCCTCGCGGCGATGGCCGACGCGGGCGTGGACGCCGCGCGCGATCCGCTCGACGAGCGCCCTCCGGCAACGCACGACGAGATGGAACGCTTCTTCGCCCACCTCGACCAGGCCTTGCATGACATCGATTTCCACAAGGGCCGCAGCGGCGTGACCGTGATGCGTCGGCTGCGGCGTCTGTTTCTCCGAGCGGCGCCGGACGAGCGGGAAGTCCGCGTGCTGCACGGCATCCTGGCCGATGCCCAGCGGATGGCCCGATTGGCCGGTGCCGAGAAGTCACAATAATCGTCAAATCGTGTCAGACTCGGCGGGTTACGCGGTGTCAAGGCCGAGGATGGACGGGCGAAAGCGGTTTGGTGCAGTTGCAGCGTTGATGTTCATGGCTTGGGCGTCCATCGCCTCGGCCGACCCCGGCGTTCTCGTCCTCGGGCGCATCAGCGACGATCCCCAGCGTCACTACGACCAGCTGAAGCCGTTGCTGGATTACGTTGTGCCTCGCATGGCTGACGTCGGCATCCGGGAGGGCCGCATCCTGATGGCGCGCGACGCCTCACGGATGACCAGCTACCTGCGGCATGGCCGCGTCGACTGGGTGACCGAGACCGCGGCCACCGGCCTGACCCTGATCCATCGCGCGAGCGCGCCGGTGCTGCTGCTCACCGAGAGAAACGGCGTGAGCCATTACCGTTCGGTGATCTTCGTCCGGGACGATTCCCCCATCCGTTCGATGGGCGACCTGCGCGGCCGCCGGCTCGCCCTGCAGAGTCCAGCCTCGACGAGCGCCTACCTGCTGCCGGCGATCACCCTGCTGGACGCCGGCGTGCCCATGGAGATCCTGCCATCCCCGACCGATCGGCCGCGAAGCGGGGGCGTTGGCTATGTCTTCGGCAACACGGAAGCCAACATCGCGACATGGGTGATGAAGGGCGTGGTCGACGCCGGTGCGTTCAGCGACGTCGATTTCGCCGAGCTGCGGGAGCGCGATCCGCGAGCGGCTTCACTCCGCGTGGTCGGCCAGAGCATGAGCGCGCCGAGGGCGATGGAGATCGTACGCTCCGACCTTGACCCTCGGGTGCGCGACCGCTTGCGGGCCGTGCTGCTGCAGGCGTCCGTCGATCCGGCGGCGGCCCCGGCCCTGCGCCGCTTCTTCGGCACGACGCGATTCGCGGAGGTGACGCCCGAGAACGCCGCGGCCCTCGAGGTGCTGGCCGAGGCTGCCCGCCGCACGCGGGAGGCCATCGAGTGACGTTCCGTTGGACGCTGCGTGCCCAGATGTTGGGCTGGGTGACGCTCTGCGTGGGCACCGTGGCGCTGATCTTCGCCGGCCTCATCTGGCGGGAGCAGCGCAGCTTTGTCGCCATGCGGGAGGGCGGCGACGCCCTCGTGCTCGACGTCGTCCGCGAGGGGCTGCAGCAGCGTGGCTCCGCGCTCGCCAACCAGCTCGCCAATGCCGTCGCCAATCCGCTGTACTTCCTCGACCTCGAGCGCATCGGCGAGTACGCGCGGAACACCGGCCAGCAGGCCGACGTGGTCTACGTGCTGGTCGCGGATGCCGAGGGGCGGATCGTCCACGATGGCAGTCGCGACATCGCCCGATTCGGCGAATCCATGCCCGAACTCGGCGCGGCCGGCGGCTCCCCCGCCGAGACCCGTAGCGAGGGGATCGAGGCGTATTGGGCCGAGGGCCGGCTGCACTTGGACGCGCCGGTGCGCCTTGGCGAGCAACGGGTCGGTTGGGTCCGGCTGGGCCTGTCCATGGAGGAAGGCGCGCGCGCGGCGTCGGTTTGGAGCCAGACCGTCGAGGCCCGGCTCGCCGAGACGCGCGCCGCCCACGTGCGCTGGCTGCTCGCCGGCCTAGCGCTGATCGCGGGGTTCGGACTGGTCGGCCTTTACACGCTCCGGCGCAACGTCCTCAAGCCGATCCGTGCGCTGGCCGAAGCGGCGGCGGCGGTGGAGGGCGGGCGCTACGCCGAGGCGCGAAACCTCTCGGCCCGCGACGACGAGATCGGCGACCTCACGACGGTGTTTTCGCGGATGGCGGATTCCGTGGCGCGTCACGAGCGCGACATCCGCCGCATCGCCTACACCGATCCCCTGACCGGCCTCGGCAATCGCCTCGCGCTGAGCGAGTCGCTCGAATCGCGGCTGCTGACGCTGCAGGCGAGCAGCGGCGAGCTTGCGCTGATGTTCATCGACCTCGATGACATCAAGCGGGTGAACGATACCCTCGGCCACCATGCCGGCGACGAGTTGCTGGTGGACGTCGCGTTGCGCATCCGCGATGCCTGCGCCGAGGAAGGCCTCGACGCGGCCGAGCTGGCCCGCTTCGGCGGCGACGAATTCGTGGTGCTCTTCCCCGAGGTGAACGTGCGCCAGCGCGCCGAGACGCTGGCCAGGCGCATCCTCGCCGCGATCAATGCGCCGCTGGCCGTGCAGGACCGTGACCTGGTCGTCTCCGCCTCGATCGGCATCACCGTGTTCCCTGACGATGCTGCGTCCGCGGCGCAGATGGTCAAGAACGCCGACATGGCCATGTACGAGGCCAAAGCCGCCGGCAAGGGCTGCTTCCGCTTCTACTCCCGCGCGCTCGACGAGGAGGTGGAGCGTCGCGTGAGGCTGGAGCATGACCTGCGCGGCGCTTGGGATCGTGGCGAGATGAGCCTCGCGTTCCAGCCGATCTTCGACCTCACCGACGGCCGCGCCGTCGGCGCCGAGGCCCTGCTGCGCTGGACGCACCCGACGCTCGGCCTGGTGCCGCCGTCGATCTTCATCGCCATCGCCGAGGACAGCGGCCAGGTCGAGGTCATCGGCCATCGCGTGCTGGAGGAGGCGATGCGCGAGGCGACGCACTGGCCGGTGCCGCACGGGTCGCGTGCGCCGTTCGTCGCCATCAACGTCTCGCCGCGCCAGCTCTCGCTGGGCGACCTGCCGCAGACGGTCGAGGGTGCGTTGCATCGCACCGGGCTCGACCCGAACCGACTGCACCTCGAACTCACCGAGACGGCGATCCTCCGCGACGAGGCGCAGGCGACGGCCGCGTTCACCCGGCTTCGCGCCCTGGGCGTGGGCGTGTGGCTGGACGACTTCGGCACCGGCTTCTCCGGCTTGTCGCACCTCCGGCGCGTCCCCGTCGATGGCGTCAAGATCGACCGCAGCTTCGTTACCGACCTGTTGCGCGATCCCAATGACCTCGCGCTGACGACCGGCGTGATCGCGATGGCCCATTCGCTCGGCGTGACGGTCGTCGCGGAGGGCATCGAGAACGAAGGCCAGCACGACCTGCTGCGCGAACGGGGTTGCCCGCTGGGGCAGGGCTTCTACCTCGGGCGACCCTTGCCCGCCGAGGACGTGGGCCGGCTGTTCGGCTGAGCGCGGTGGCCGCCGCGCCGCGGGGCGCCGTCGCTCAGAACCAGGCGGCCACACGCTCGCCGAAGGTGAGCAGCAACGTGGCGACGTCATCGACGAACAGCGCGACCACGAGCACCTCGGCCGCGCCCAGCGCCCAAGCCAGGGCCATCGTGCGGCCATCGCGTTCGATCAGGGCGACCGCGAACACCAGCAGCACGAGGCCGAACGGGTAGTTGGTGAGCGGGATGGGCAGGGCCAGCAGCCCGCCGAGCACCACCAACAGCAGCCCACTGGTGGCCTTCGCCGCCGGGTGGTCGATCAACGCGGGCCAGCGCGGGTGGCTCACGCGTTCCAGCCAGGCCAGCGGCCGCGCCAGCCGCTCACGGAACCGCTCCAGCGAGGCCGTCGACACCGTCCGCCGTTGGAGCCAGCGCGGCAGCCACGGGTGCTCGGCTTGGGCCAGCAACTGCAGCCCGGCCAGCGAGACGAGCGGACCGCTGATGGCGCCAGCGCCGGCGGGCAGCGGGAGGAAGGCCGGGAGGATGGCCAGCAGCAGGAACAGCCCGAAGGCGCGCTCGCTGAAGGCGTCGAGCAGGTCGGCGAGGGGCAGGGTGCCGGGATAGTCGCGCGCGATGCGCTCGAAGAGTCGCTGCGTGGTCAGCCCGTCATCCATGCGCCGCGGTCAGGCCTCGGCGCTTTCGTCGCGATCGAGGCGCTCCACCAGCAGCTTGTCGATGCGGGCGCCGTCGCGGTCGACCACTTCGATGCGCCAGCCTTCCCAGGTGAAATGCTCGCCCGCGTCGGGGATGCGCCCGAACTGCGCCATCACCATGCCGGCGATGGTGTGGAAATCGTGGTCTTCCTCGCCGGGGAGCGCGCTGACGCGCAGCAGCTCGCGCGTTTCATCGCTGGGCAGGCGGCCGTCCACCAGCCAGCTGCCGTCGTCGCGCTGCACGAGCAGCGGCTCTTCGTCGCTGGCCTCGTGCGGGGCTTGGCCGCGGCCCATCACGGCGCCGAGTAGATCGCTGGCGGTGACCGCGCCGATCACTTCACCGTATTCGTCGACGACGAGGGCCATCGTCTGCTGCTCTTCGCGGAAGATTTCCAGCAGGCGCATCGACTGCGTCGATTCCGACACGAACAGCGCCGGCTTGAGCGTGGCGAAGAGGTCGACGCTGCCGCCCTGGCCGAGTCGCCCGGTAAGGCTCTTCACCTCGAGGATGCCCAGCACCTCGGCGTCGTTGCCGCGGTAGACCGGATAGCGCGAGTACGGCGTCTCGCGCATGGTGGCGAGGTTGTCCTCGAGCGGCAGCTTGGCGTCGAGCCAGGTGATGCGCGTGCGCGGCGTCATCAGGCTGGCCGCGCTTCGGTCGCCGAGGCGGAGCACGCGGTTCACCATGGCCTGCTCGTCGGCATCGATGATGCCCTGCTCGTGGCCTTCCGCCACCAGCAGTCGGATCTCTTCTTCCGTGACGCGGTCGCCGTCGCTGCGATCGGCGCGAAGCAGCTTCAGCAGCACCTTGGTCGACGTCGCGAGGACGTGGACGAAGGGCTTGGCGATCATCGTCATCACGCCCATCGGCAGGGCAACGGCGGCGGCGATGCGTTCCGGATACAGCGTCGCGACGCGCTTCGGCACGAGTTCGCCGAACACCACGGACCCGTAGAGGATCATCGAGAAGGCGATGGCCTTGGCGATCCAATCGGCCCACTGGGCATCGAGACCGGCTTCGAGCAGCGGCGGGCGCAGGTGCACCGCGAAGGTCTCGGCGCCGAAGTAGCCGAGCAGCAGGCCGAGCAGGGTGATCCACACCTGGACCGAGGACAGGAAACCGTCCGGATGCTCGGCCAGCTCCAGCGCCTTGCGCGCGCCGCGGCTTTCCTTCGCCAGCTGCTTGAGACGCCCCTTGCGCGAGGTCATCACGGCCATCTCGGACATCGCGAAGAAGCCGTTGGCCAGCGTGAGCACGATGATCAGCAGGAACTCGATCATCGGCGCGCCTGCGAGGTCAGCGCCAGGAATCGTCGCCAGTCAGGGTCGTCGGGCATGGTGGGGCGGGCAAAAGGCGGGCGTGGAGTCTACCAACGGGGCCGACGCGGGGCGTTACAGCAGGTCGCCGCCGGCCGACAGCAGGCGCTCCATGCGATCGCCCTGGCCGCCGATCTCGAGGACGAGGCGGTCGAGCTCGGCGCCGTCGAGGCCGGCGTAGGGGCGGTTCTCGCAGAGCTGCAGGTAGGGCACGCCGTCGAGTTCGCCGATGGCCAGCCAGCCCACGCGCGAGTGCCAGTTGTAGGCCAGCATGCGCCGGGCATCGATGCCGGTGATCGGCGCGATGATGGTGCTGGCGCGCAGCAGCCGGCGGCCGTCGTCGTCCTCGAGTTCCGCCAGGAACACGCTCTGGTGGCGCGTGCCACCGTCCAGCGAGAGTTCGACGCAGAGCACGTACGGGTCGTTGGTGGTGATGCGGAAGTGCGACTGCACGTGGCCGCGAATCTGTTCGAAGTTCTGCATGGCGGGTTCCTTGAGTGCGCGTATCGTACCGCCATGGCCCTGACCACGAACGCCAACGCCATCCTTGCCGTGATCCGCCGCATCCCGGCGGGGGAGGTGCGCGGCTACGGCGAGGTGGCTCGCGAGGCCGGTTTCCCTCGCGGCGCGCGACTCGTGGCGCGGGTGCTCAGCGAGAACACCGACCCGGCGCTGCCCTGGCATCGGGTGCTGCGGTCGGATGGACGCATCGCCATGCCGCCGGATAGTGCCGGCTTCGCCGAGCAGTCGGCGCGGCTTCGCGCGGAAGGCGTGGTCGTCGAGAACGGGCGTGTGCGGGTGGTGCGTCGCACGCCAGCCCAAACGCTGGATGCCCTGCTTTGGGCGCCGCCGGCGGCGACGCGATCGAAACGCTGACGCCGGTATCATCGCTGCGTCTTCACCACTGCTCCGAGGGCCCCGTGCCGCGCCTGCCTCCCGTCACGCTGTACCTGCTGTGGATCCTCACCGGCACGTTCGCCCTGCAATGGCTGGTGGGCGAGCCGATGGTGCGATGGTTCGCCCTGTGGCCCGTTGGTAGCGAAGGCTTCGGCGGCGGCGGTTTCCTGCCCTGGCAGCTCGTCACCTACGCGGCGCTGCATGGCGATTTCATCCACCTGTTCTTCAACGCCTTCATGGTGTGGATGCTGGGCGCGATGCTGGAGTCGCAGTGGGGCACGCGCCGCTACATCCAGTTTGTCTTGGCGTGCGTCCTGACCGCGGGCGCCGTGCACCTGCTGTTCGGACTCGCCGGCGTGTTCCCGCCCGGCCCGGCGCTCGGCATCTCGGGCCTCGCCTATGGGCTGCTGCTGGCGTATGGCCTGATGTACCCCAACCAGCAGCTGATGCTGCTGATTCCGCCGGTGCCGATCAAGGCGAAGTACCTCGTCATGATCCTCGCCGGGCTCGCGCTGTTCATGGGCGTGACCTCGCCGGGCGGCGTCGCGCATTTCGCCCACCTCGGCGGCATGCTCGGCGCCTGGCTGGTCATGCGCTACTGGCGCGGCGATCCGCCCTTCGGCAAGCGTCGTCCCACGCTGCGCTCGGTGCGCTGACAGCGGACACCACGACCACGACGCCGCATCGCGGCGTCGTGGCTCGATACATCAGCGTCGCAGCAGCAGGAAATCCGGGCTGGTGATCAGGCGCACCGAGTCGAGGCGCGGGCGCGCGCCGGGCAGGGCGGCCAGCACGGCCTCGCGCTCGTCGCGCAGCGCCTGCACGTCCGCCTCGCCGACCGCCGGGTTCACGCGGGCCAGCGATTCGAGGCGGGCGAGTTCGCCACCCAGACGCGTCTCGGCGAGTTCGGCTGCTTCGGCGATCACCGTCGCGGCATCGCGGCGTGCGCTGGTCTCGCAGGCGCCGAGCATCGGCGGCACGAGGCTGTTCAGCACCTTGCGCATCGGCGAGAGGTCGAACTGGCGGTCGGAGGCCTTCGCCACCGAATCGGGATCCGGCGCGAAATCGTCGCGGCGCTGCAGGCGCGTGTCGACGATGGCGCGCAGCGGCGTGGGCGGCAGGAAGCGCGCGATGTTGAGCTTGGCGTCGGTGATGCACTCCAGCACGTAGACCGCTTCGAGCAGTGCGGTGCGCGGCGGCAGCGTCTCGTCGATCAGCAGGCAGGCGTTGCCGAGCTCGGAACTCAGCATCAGGTCCTGTGCACCGAGGATCAGCGGATGGTCGGCGCGCAGGTAGAGCAGGTCGTCGCGCGAGAGCGCCAGGCGACGATCGCAGGTCGCTTCGCGGGCGCCGCCCTTCAGCGCGTCGAAGCCGTCGACGGTGAGGTACTCCGGGTCGAGCAGGAAGCGGCCTTCACCCAATGGCTCGTTCTCGACGCCGAAGGCTTCGAGCAGTTCGAGCATGGCCTCCTGCGAGACGAGGTCGGCGTCGTCGTCGGCGAGCGCGGCGCGCAGTTCATCGGCCTCCGCACGCTGGCTCGCGCGTTCGAGCAGGCGGTCGCGGCCGCGGGCGATCTGTTCCGCGAGCTCGGCGTGCGCACTGCGGGTGTCGGCCAGCAGCTGCTCCAGCGCGGGCTCGCGGCCGATGGGATCGGCTTCGGCCAGCGCGACGAGTTCATCGACGCTGCGACGCAGCAGCTCGCGGCCGTCCGGCACCACGCCGCGGAAGGCGTCGAGCCCTTCGTGGTACCAGCGCAGCAGCACCTCCTGCGCGCTGCCGGTGACAGCAGCGGCGTGGATGTGCACGTCGCCGGGCTGGCCGATGCGGTCGAGGCGGCCGATGCGCTGCTCGAGCATGTCGGGGTGCAGCGGCAGATCCCACAGGACGAGATGCTGGGCGAACTGGAAATTGCGGCCTTCGGCGCCGACTTCGGAGGCGATCAGCACGCGCGCGCCATCCGGGTCGGCGAAGAACGCGGCATTTCGGTCGCGCTGCAGCAGGTTCATGTCTTCGTGGAAGCGCGCGACGGGCTGGCCCCAGCGCAGTCGCAGCGCCTCCTCGATGGCCTGCACCTTGGCGCGCGAGCGGCAGAGCACCAGCGCCTTCTCGCCGCCGAGCGCGTTCAGCGTCTCCAGCAACCAGTCGAGGCGCGGGTCCTTGGCGTAGTCGTGGACGGGCTCCTCGTCGAGATCGCCGACTTCGAAGGCGAACTCGGCCCGAAGGCGGCCCAGCAGCTCCGAATCGTCGGTGGCGGGCAGCAGATCGACGTGGGCGATGCGCTTCGGGAAGCCGCCGACGGCGGCGCGGCGATTGCGCACCATCACGCGGCCGGTGCCGTGGCGGTCGACCAGGGCGTCGATCAGCGTCTCGCGCGCGGCGAGGTCGCCCGCTTCGATGGCGGCCAGCGTGGCGTCGAGCCACTCGCGGTCGTTGGCGAACAGGTCGTTCAAGGCCTCGGCATCAGCACGGGTGACGTCGCCGGCCTCGATGCGTTCGGCCAGCTGCGAGAGCGCGACGAAGCGGTCGGATTCGGCGAGGAAACTCTTGAGGTCGGTGTAGCGGGCCGGGTCGAGCAGGCGCAGGCGGGCGAAGTGCCCGCCGCGGCCGAGCTGCTCGGGCGTGGCCGTCAGCAGCAGCAGGCCGGGCACGCGCTTGGCGAGTGCCGCCACCAGCGTGTAGCCGGGGCTCTCGAACTCGGGCGTCCAGATCAGGTGGTGCGCCTCGTCGACGAGCAGCAGGTCCCAGCCGGCCTGCACCAGCTGCTTCATGCGCTTGTCGTGCTCGGTGAGCCAATCCACCGAGGCCAGCACGAACTGCTCGTCCTCGAAGGGGTTGCTCGACGGCTCGTTCATCTCGAGCGCCTCGCAGCGCTCCTCGTCGTAGATGGCGAAGGGCAGGTTGAAGCGCCGCAGCAGTTCGACGAACCACTGGTTGACCAGGCTTTCCGGCGTCAGCACGAGCACGCGCTTGGCCCGGCCGCTGGCGATCTGCTGCGCGGCGATGGCGCAGGCTTCGATGGTCTTGCCCAGGCCCACTTCGTCGGCGAGCAGCAGGCGCGGCGTGCGGCGCGCGGCGGCGGTCTCGACCACGCGCAGCTGGTGCGGGATGAGGTCGACGCGGGCGCCCAGCACGCCCCAGCCCGGATGGCGGCGCGCGCGGGCGCGCAGGCCGAGGGTGCGGACGCGGCGCTCGAACTGGTCGTTGCGGTCGATGCGGCCGCTGATCAGGCGCTGGTCGGCCTTCGACACCGGCTGTTCGGCGTCGAGCGCGCCTTCCATGAATTCGTCGTTGCCGGCGCGGTACCAGACGAGGCCGGCGCGCTCCTCGACCGACTCGATGGCGATTTCCTTGCCGTCCATGCGCACGCGGTCGCCGGCGCGGAACACCGCGCGCACCAGCGGCGCGGCTTCGAGCGAGTACTGGCGCACGGTGCCGGAGGCGGTGAAGACGAGTTGCACGCTGCGGCCCGCAATGCGAAGCACGGTGCCGAGGCCGAGCTCCGGCTCGGCGGACGAGAACCAGCGTTGACCGGGAACCAGGGCCATCAGCGCCACACCCCGATCGGGTTGGCGGCGCGCATCACGGCGCCCACGCGGCAGCCGTAGGTCTCGCCGAAGGCGGGCAATTGCGACAGCGGACCGTTCACGCGGAAGGCGGCCGGCGCATACGGCGAGGTCTGCACTTCGGCGCGAAGCGCCTCGGTGGTCTGGGTCTTCGCCCAGAGGTTCGCCCAAGCGGTGAAGAAGGCCTTCTTCGTGTTGGCATCCGCCTGCGGCTGCGCCTTG
>JAIXTZ010000085.1 GCA_027483745.1 Lysobacteraceae bacterium | reverse complement strand
CCATCGTGTCGCGGGTGTTGCCCACCGACAGGATCTCCTTGCGGAAGGCATCGCCGTTCTCACGCGTGAGGCCACCGCGCTCGCCCATCACGGCGAAGGCGTCGGCCGCCAGCACTTCCGCCCACAGGTAGGCGTAGTAGCCGGCCGAGTAGCCGCCGGCGAAGGTGTGGGCGAAGTAGGTGCTCTTGTAGCGCGGCGGGATGGCGTTCATCGCCACGCCGTGGCGCTCCAGCGCGGCCTTCTCGAAGGCCTCGACGTCGGTCGGGATCTGGTCGGCCTTCAGCGTGTGCCAGTCGAGGTCGAGCAGGGCCGAGGCGATGTACTCGAGCGAGTCGAAGCCCTGGTTGAAGCCGCGCGCGGCCAACACCTTCTCCATCAGTTCGGCCGGGATCGGCTCGCCGGTCTGGTAGTGCTTGGCGTAGTTCGCCAGCACCTTCGGGTCGAGCGCCCAGTCCTCCTGGAACTGCGAGGGGAACTCGACGAAATCGCGCGACACGGCGGTACCGGCGAGGCTCGGGTACTTCGCCTTCGAGAACAGGCCGTGCAGGGCATGGCCGAACTCGTGGAACAGCGTGCTGACCTCGTCGAACGAGAGCAGCGTCGGCTGGCCATCGGCCGGCTTGGCGATGTTCATCACGTTCACCACCACCGGCTTCTGGTTCAGCAGCTCGCTCTGCGAGACGAACGCGTTCATCCACGCGCCGCCGCGCTTGCTCTCGCGGGCGTAGTAGTCGGCATAGAACAGGCCCACCGAGGTGCCGTCGGCGTCGAAGACCTCGTAGGCCTTCACGTCCGGGTGGTAGACGGGCAGGTCCGGGCGGGCCTTCAGCGTGATGCCGAACAGCTGGCCCATGGCGAACACCATGCCGTCGTTGAACACGCGGTCGAGCTCGAAGTACGGCTTCACCTGCGCGTTGTCGAGGGCGTAGCGCTCGGCGCGGACCTTCTCGGCGTAGTACTCCCAATCCCATGGCTGCACGGCGCCGTCGATGCCGTCGGCGGCCATCAGCTTGGCGATGTCGGCCTCTTCGGCCTGCGCGTTGGCGACGACCTTCGGCACCAGGTCGGTGAGGATCTTGTAGGCCGCTTCCGGCGTCTTCGCCATCTGGTCATCGAGAACGTACGCCGCCCAGGTCGGGTAGCCGAGCAGGGCAGCCTTCTCGGCGCGAAGCTTGGCGAGCTCGAGGACGATCGGACGGGTGTCGACGTCGGCCTGCGCGCCGCGCTCGGCCGAGGCGCGCCACACGCGCTCGCGCAGGGCGCGGTCCTGCAGGCTGACGAGGGCCGGCTGGCGGGTGGTGTTCTGCAGGGTGATGACCCACTTGCCCTCGAGCTTGCGGGCCTTGGCGGCTTCGGCGGCGGCGGCGATATCGCCCTCGGAGAAGCCCTTCAGGGCCTCGACGCTGTCGACGACGACGGCGTTCGCATTGGTGGCGGCCAGCAGCTTGTTGCTGAATTCGGTGGTGAGGCTGCTCTCGCGGCCGTTGATCTCGCGCAGGCGGGCCTTGCCGGCGTCATCGAGCTGCGCGCCGGCGCGCACGAAGGCCTGGTAGCTGCGTTCCAGCAAGCGGGCCGATTCGGCGTCGAGGCCGAGCGTGTCGCGGGTGTCGTACAGCGACTTCACGCGGGCGAACAGCGCCGGGTCGAGGTAGATGCTGTCTTCGTGCGCGGCCAGCTTCGGCGCCATGTCGGCCTGCAGGGCCTGGATCGTTTCGTTGGTGTTGGACGAGGCAAGGCTGAAGAACACGCTGGCCACGCGGGTCAGGGTCGCGCCGCTCTCCTCCATCGCGACGATGGTGTTCTCGAAGGTGGCGGGCTCGGCGCTGTCGGCGATGGCGCGGATCTCGGCCGTGTGCTGCTTCATGCCCTCCTCGAAGGCCGGCGCGAAGTGCTCGTCCTTGATCTGGGTGAAGTCCGGGGCCTGGTCCTGCAGGGCGCTGGCCTGGAAGAACGGATTGCCGGCGTTGATCGCCGCGGCTTCGGCCGGCGCGGCGGCGTCGGCTGGCGCCTCGGCGGGCTTGTTGCAGGCAGTGGCGGCGAGGGCGGCGGCGACGATCATGGCGAGGCGGCTCGGGGCAAGGCGGATCTTCACGGGGTCAGGCTCAGCGGGGCGAATTGGGGCCGTGAGGATACCGTCGAGGCGTTAACGGCCCGTAGCCCGATGGTCATGCCTACCCTCATGCCGACGCGCCATGGCTGCGGCCGGGGGGTGCACACGTATTCACGGCTCCGCACGCCGCCTTCACGCGGTAGATTCAGGGGATGGACCGCCCAGACCCCCGCCCCGCCGCCGCCCCGATCGGCCGCCTTCGCGACATCGATTTTCCGCCCACCGACGCGCGCCTTCGCGAGGACGTGGGCCGCCTCGGCAGCCTGGTGGGCGAGATCCTCGCCGAACAGGGCGGCGAGGGCTTCCTCGAGCGCGTCGAGCGCGTGCGCCGCGCGGCCATCCGGCGCCGTGAGGACGCCGCGCCGCTGGCCGACCTGCAGGCCGAGCTGGGCGCCCTGCCGCCCGAGCAGCACGCCGACCTCGTTCGCGCTTTCGCCCTGTACTTCTCGGCGGTGAACCTGGCCGAGCGCGTGCACCGCATCCGGCGCCGGCGCGACTACCAGCGCCACGGCGGGGGCGCGCAGCCCGGCGGGCTGCAGGACGCGCTGCAGCGGCTGAAGGACGAAGGCATCGGGCTGGACGAGGTGCTGGCCCTGCTGCCGGCGCTGCGCATCGAGCCCGTCCTCACGGCGCACCCGACCGAAGCCGTGCGCCGCGCGCTCCTCGATAAGGAGGCGGTCATTGCGCAGGCGCTGATCGCCGACATCGACGGCACCCGCACGCCGGCCGAGGCCCGTGCCGATCGCGAGGTGATCCGCACGGCCCTCACCGCCGGCTGGCAGACCGAGAGCGCGGCGCCGGAGAAGCCCACGGTGGCCGACGAGTCGGCCCAAGTGGGCTACTACCTCGGCGACCCGCTGTACCGCGCGCTGCCGGTGTTCTTCGAGGCTTTCGAGGTGGCGTTCGAAGCGGTGTACGGCCGCGTGCCGGAGCTGCCGGCCCTGCTGCGATTCGCCACCTGGGTGGGCGGCGACATGGACGGCAACCCGGCGGTCGGCGCCGAAACCATCGCCACCACCCAGCACCAGCAGCGCCAGCGCGTGCTGGCGGCTTACATCGGCGACATCGAGCACCTGAAGGCGATGCTGACGCAGTCGCGCACCCGCGTGGCCTTCAGCGCCGGCTTCGAAGCGCGGCTCGAGGAATACGCGGCGCGCTGGCCGCAAGCCCTGCAGCACGAGGACACGCCCTACCGCGCCTTCCTCGGCCTCGTGCAGGCGCGCCTGACCGCCACGCGCGAAGACCGCCTTACGGGCTATCCCGACGCCGCCGCGCTGGATGCCGACCTCGCGCTGGTCGAGGACAGCCTGCTCGGCAGCCGTGGCGCGCACGCCGGCGTGTTCGCGCTGCGCCGCGTGCGCCGTCGCGTGGCGGCCTTCGGTTTCCACCTCGCGGCGCTCGATCTCCGCCAGCACGCCGACGTGCACCGGCAGGCGATCGCTGAATGGCTGGGCGAGCCCGGCTTCATCGAACGCGATCGCGCTGCCCGCGTCGATCGCCTGCATGTGGCGCTGGATGAAGCGCTGCCGGTGGTCGAGCCCGGCCAACCGCTGCCCGCCCGCGCGCTGCCGAAAGAGTCACCGGCCGCGCTGCGCATGCGCCAGGTGTTCCGCGCGGTGATCGAAGGCCGCGCGCGTTACGGCGCCAGCGCCTTCGGCCTGTACATCGTCAGCATGAGCCGAAGCGCCGAGGACGCGCTGGCGGTGTTGGCCTTGGCGCGCTGGTCGGGGCTGGTGGATACGCGCGGCCGCGTGCCGCTCGACGTGGCGCCGCTGTTCGAAACCGTGGACGACCTCGCGGCCGCGCCCGACACCTTGCGCGACCTGCTCGCCGACCCACGCTGGCGCGCCCACCTGAAGGCGCGCGGCGACCTGCAGTGGGTGATGCTGGGCTACAGCGACAGCGCCAAGGACGGTGGTCTCATGGCCGCCCGCTGGGCGCTGCAGCGGGCGCAGGTGCGCCTGGGCGAAGTGGCCGCCGAGTTCGGCGTGAAGCTGCGCTTCTTCCACGGCCGCGGCGGCTCTGTTTCGCGCGGCGGAACGCGCACGGAGCGCGCCGTGATCGCCGGGCCACGCGGCTCGGTGGGCGGCGTGCTGCGCCTCACCGAGCAGGGCGAGGTGATCCATCGCAAGTACGGGCTGCGCGCGCTGGCGCTTCGCAACCTCGAGCAGGCCACCGCCGCCGTGCTGCGCGCGACCTTGGCGCCTCGCGCGCCGGAGCCGCGCGAGGCCGCGTGGCGCGAGATCGCCGACCACCTCGCCGAGGTGTCGCGCGCGGCGTATCGCGAGCTGGTCTACGAGCGCGCCGACTTCGTCGACTACTTCCGCGACGCCACGCCCATCGACGTGATCGAACGGCTGAACATCGGCTCGCGCCCGAGCAAGCGCGGTGCCGGCCTCGATGGCCTGCGCGCCATCCCGTGG
>JAIXTZ010000007.1 GCA_027483745.1 Lysobacteraceae bacterium | reverse complement strand
CCTTCGGCCTGCTCGGCTTCGCGCTGACGGCCACCTTCGCGCTCGCCACGCTGTACCTGCGCGAGCGCCTCGAGAACCAGCTGATCGGCGATTTCCTCACGCAGGAAGTCGCCGCCTTCGTGCAGTTCAAGCGCGACTACCCGCAGCCCGACGCGCAGTACCAGCTCTCGGACAACAAGATCGAGATCTACTACCGGCGCCCCGATGGCCCGAACACGCCACCCACCTGGCGCAACCTGCCGGACGGCGTGCATGACCTCGTCGAGCCGACGGCGCGCGGCGGCCTGCGCCACTACAAGCTGGCCGTGCAGCGGGATGGCGAGTTCGTCGCCTTCATGCGCTACAGCTACCAGCAGGAGGCGCTGAGCCAGCGCCAGCTGGCGTATGCGCTGGTGGGCGCGGTGCTGGTGTTCTCCTTCCTCTCGCTGGTGCTCGGCCTGTGGTCGTCGCGCCGCGTGATGAAGCCCGTCTCGGAACTGGCGCGACGCATCGGCGACCTGCGCGACAGCCGCGATCGCAAGCGCCTCGCCGAGCGTTTCGCCGATGACGAAGTCGGCCAGCTCGCTGCGGCCTTCGACGATTACGCCGACCGCCTGAGCCAATCCAATCGCCGTGATCGCGAGTTCAATGCCGACGTCAGCCACGAGCTGCGCACGCCGCTCGCGGTGATCCGTGGCGCGGCGGAGCTGCTGCTCGCCAAGCCCGAGCTCGACGACAAGACCCGCACGCGCCTGCAGCGCATCGACCGCGCGGCGCAGCAGTGCACCGACCTCACCGTCGCCCTGCTGATGCTCTCGCGCAACGAACGCGGCCGCGGCCACACCGACATGCGCAAGCTCGCGGGCCAGCTTGCCGAAGCCAACCGGGCGCAGCTCACCGGAAAGCCGGTCGAGATCCGGGTGGAGGGATTGGAAGACGTTTACGTCGATGCGCCGGAAGCCGTGCTGGCGGTGGCGCTGGGCAACCTCGTCGGCAATGCCTGCAAGTACACCCAGCAGGGCGAAGTGCGGATCGAGGTGTCGGCGGAGCAGGTGCGGGTGTTCGACACCGGCCCGGGACTCTCCGCGGAAGATGCCGCGCGCCTGTTCGAACGCGGCTACCGCGGCAGCAGTGCGGGGGGCACCAGTGGTGGCGGCATCGGCCTGTCCATCGTCAGCCGCCTGTGCGACCTCTACGGCTGGGACGTGGGCGTCGCGCCGCGGCCCGAGGGCGGTGCAGTGGCGACCCTCGTCTACGGCCAGAGCGCAGGCTGAGTCCAGCGCGCCCGCGAGGGGCGCGCTGCGGTGTCACGGGGATCAGACGTACTCGAGCCAGCCGCGGGTGTCCTTCGTGCGGCCGTCGAACAGGCCGAAGAAGAGGTCCTGGATGCGGCGCGTCAACGGCCCCGGCTTGCCGGCGCCGACCTGGCGGCCATCGACGCTGCGGATCGGCGTGACTTCAGCGGCCGTGCCGCACATGAAGAGCTCGTCGCAGAGGTAGAGGTACTCGCGCGGGATGTCGCGCTCGACGACCTTGATGCCGGCGTCCTGCGCCAGCGTGATCAGCGTGTTGCGGGTGATGCCATTGAGCAGCGCCGCCGATACCGGCGTGGTGTGCAGCTCGCCGTTCATCACGAGGAACAGGTTCTCGCCGGCGCCTTCGCTGAGCAGGCCGGTGCTGGCCAGGGCGATGCCTTCGCCGAAGCCGAGGCGGCGGGCTTCGCGCGCGATCAGCTGGCCCGACAGGTAGTTGCCGCCCGCCTTGGCGCCGGCCGGGATGGTGTTCGGCGCGAAGCGCTGCCACGAGGACACGCAGGCGTCGATGCCCGCCTCGAGCACGTCGGCGCCGAGGTAGGGGCCCATGTGCCATGCGGCGATCGCCATGTCGGTCGGCGTGTCGGCCGACAGGCCGAAGCCGCCGAGGCCGCGGTAGGCGATCGGGCGCAGGTAGGCCTTCTGCAGTTCGTTCGCCTTGATGACGTCGCGGCAGGCCTGGGCCAGCGTCGGCACGTCGTAAGGCATGGCCATGTCGTAGATCTTGGCCGAGGCGTACAGGCGCTGCAGGTGCTCGGTGAGGCGGAAGATCGCCTGGCCGTTCGGCGTGGCGTAGCTGCGGATGCCTTCGAACACCGACGAGCCGTAGTGCAGGCCGTGCGCCATCACGTGGACGGTGGCTTCGGCCCAGGGCTTGATCACGCCGTTCTGCCAGATGAAGGGCGGGTACTGCTGGCTCATCGCGGAAACCTCGAAGAGAGTGGAAAGCGGGGGAAAGGGAAGGCGGACACGGCGCGGCGCCGGGCCGCGATTGTAGCCCCTGCGCGCCCGCCATCAGTCGGCGAACCACCAGCAACCCGCGGCGCGCACCAGGCGGAACTCCGCGATCTCGCCGGCGCCGAGCCCATCGGGCGAGTGGACGATGCGCAGCCTGTCGGGCGGGGCTTCGGCTGCTTCGGCGGCCAATTCCGCGTCGTCGCTGCCTTCGGCGCTGTGGGCCGTGCGCGCCTCGATGAGCCGGGACGCCGCGATGGCCTCGAGGCGTGGCATCACCGCAATCGCGGCAGCCCCGGAGCGTCCGCGCCAGTCGTAGAGCGCAGCAAGCCGGTTGCCGTCGGCGGCGGCCAGCGCCTCCTCGATGGCGGCCACCAAGGCGTCCGGCGTCCGCGCGCAGTCGCGTGCCACCGGCGCATCGGCAGGTAGGGTGTCGGGGTGGGGCGGAGCCGCGCGCGCCGGGCGGGCGTCGAGTGCCTCGCAGGCGCGATCGGTGTAGACGGCGTGGCCGTCGGCGCCGACGCAGCGGTTCAGGGCGCCGGGATCGGCCTGTGCCTGCGCGGGCCACGGACCGAGCGCGAACAGAAGGACGCTGGCAAGGAGCGGGGTGCGTGCGATGGGCATGGCCCGCGCACGCTAGCGCAGGCGTTCGAGGACGGCCAGCGTCGGCTTCGCGAGGTTCAGCGTGTAGAAGTGCAGCTCCGGGGCGCCGCCGGCCAACAGGCGTCGGCAGAGCTCGGCCACCACGTCCGCGGCGTAGCTGCGCAGGCCTTCGACGTCGTCGCCGAAGGCGGCCAAACGCTTGCCGAGCCAGCGCGGGATCTCGGCGCCGCAGCCTTCCGAGAAGCGCCTGAGCTGCGTGTAGTTCGAGATCGGCATGATCCCCGGCAGGATCGGCTGCGTGACGCCGGCCGCTCGCGCCGCGTCGACGAAGCGGAAGTAGGCGTCGGCGTTGTAGAAGTACTGGGTGATCGCGCTGTCGGCGCCGGCGGCCATCTTGCGCGCGAAGTGCTTGAGGTCCGCGACGGCGTCGTCCGCCTGCGGATGCACCTCCGGATAGGCGCCGACTTCGACGTGGAAGGCTTCGCCGAACTCGGCTCGCACCAGCCGCACGAGGTCCTCGGCATAGCGCAGCTCGCCCAGCGCGCCCATGCCGGAGGGCAGGTCGCCACGCAGGGCGACGAGGCGGGCGCAGCCCATCGCGCGGTAGCGGTGCAGCAGCTCGACGATCTCGGCGCGCGTGCCGCCGACGCAGGACAGGTGCGGGGCGGCGTCGAGGCCGTGGTGCTCGCGCAGGTGACGGATGGTCTCCGGGGTGTAGCTCAGCGTCGAGCCGCCGGCCCCGAAGGTGACCGAGACGAAGCGCGGCGCGAAGGCCTTGAGCTTTTCGACCGTCCGGTCGAGCTGCAGGCGCTGTTCGTCGGTCTTGGGCGGGAAGAATTCGAAGGAAACGGCCATCGGGCGGGCGGTCCTGGGCGGTGTTCGGGGCGCCGATAAGTGTATCGCTTTGTCGCGATGAAAGGATGTCTTGAAATTCCTGTGTTGCGGCGGTGCTTTGGCGCCCGCGCGCGCGGACCCCGGACCCCGATGCGCGGATAATCCTGCGATGAGTGCACCCCGAATGACGACGATCACCGCGCTCCGGCGGGCGGCGACGCTTTCCTCGGCGCGCCAGCGCGTGGCCGACCTCCGCGAGCGTTCCCTGCTGGGCGGCGCGTTCTACGTGTTCTCCTGGTCGCTGATCGCCCTGTATAGCGAAGCCCACACGCTGCGCCGGCCTTGGGTGCTCGCCGGTGGTCTAGGCCTTGGCCTGCTTGCCGCGCTTCGTTTCCTGCCGACGCCCGAGCTGCCGGATACGGAGGCCGCCGAACGTGAGCAACAGCGTCTCTGGGCGCTGCTGCTGGGCATGGCAGGCCTCTGGGGCCTCCTGTGCTGCTGGGCTTGGTTGGACCCCGCGTTCGCCGCATCGCGGACGATCACGGCACTTGGCGTGGTGTCGCTCGCGACGGCGTACTCGCAGCTCTACGCGGTGCGTCGCGCCCAGGCGTTCGCTGGTGTCGCGCTGATGATGTTGCCCACCATGAGCGCGATCGCGCTGCAGGAGGCGCAAAGCGGCCTGCTGCTGATGATGGTGGTGAACCTGCTGTTCCTGATCGCCGTGATCATCCGTTCGAACCGCGAATACGAGGCCAAGCTAGACCTTGAGATCGAACTGCGCACCGAGCGCGACCGCTACGTGCGCCTCAGCCGCGTCGATGCGCTCAGCGGCCTCGCCAACCGCGGCCATTTCCAGACCGTGTTCGACGCCGCCACGGCCAGCCGCGAGGCTGGCGTGGTGCTGCTGGTGCTCGATGTCGACCGCTTCAAGCAGGTGAACGACCGTTTCGGCCACGTGGCCGGCGATCGCGTGATCATCGGCGTTTCCGAGGCGCTGCGCGGCGCCGTGGAGGCCGTCCGCGGCGTGCCGGCACGGCTGGGCGGCGAGGAGTTCGGCGCGGTGCTGCGCGATATCGGCGCAGCCCAAGGGCTCGCCGTGGCGGAAGACCTGCGCCGGCGCATCAACGCCCTGCGTTTCTCGCTCCCGGACGGCAGCGATTTCAACGTGACCGCGAGCATCGGCATCGGCGCCTTCGACCCGAAGAAGCACCGCGATGGCGACGCGCTGTACCGCGAGGTGGATGCCGCGCTGTACAAGGCCAAGGCCGGCGGCCGCAACCGCGTCGTCGCCATCCAGTAGCTTCGGCGGTTGGAAACGACGACGGCGCCCGTAAGCGCCGTCGTTTGCAGCGAAAGCGGGCCCCGGCAAACCGGGGCACGCGATCAGTAGCGGTAGTGCTCGGGCTTGTAGGGGCCTTCGACATCGACGCCGAGGTAGTCGGCCTGGGCCTGCGTCAGCGTGGTCAGCTTCACGCCGATCTTCTCGAGGTGCAGGCGGGCCACCTCCTCGTCCAGCTTCTTCGGCAGGATGTAGACCTTCTTCTCGTAGGTGTCCTTGTTGGCCCACAGGTCGATCTGCGCCAGCGTCTGGTTGGCGAACGAGTTCGACATGACGAAGCTCGGGTGGCCCGTGGCGCAGCCGAGGTTCACCAGGCGGCCCTCGGCCAGCATGAAGATCGCGTTGCCGTTGGCGAAGGTGTACTTGTCGACCTGCGGCTTGATGTTCAAGCGGACGGCGTCCGAGGCGTTCAGGCGGTCGACCTGGATCTCATTGTCGAAATGGCCGATGTTGCAGACGATGGCCTGGTCCTTCATCTGCTGCATGTGCTCGAGGGTCAGGACGTCCTTGTTGCCGGTCGAGGTGACATAGATGTCGCCGCGGCCGAGCGTGGCTTCGACCGTGTTGACCTCGAAGCCTTCCATCGCGGCCTGCAGGGCATTGATCGGGTCGATCTCGGTGACGACCACGCGGCAGCCGTAGGCGCGCAGCGAGTGGGCCGAGCCCTTGCCGACGTCGCCGTAGCCGCAGACGACCGCGACCTTGCCGGCCAGCATCACGTCCATCGCGCGCTTCAGGCCGTCGGCCAGCGACTCGCGGCAGCCGTAGAGGTTGTCGAACTTTGACTTGGTGACCGAGTCGTTGACGTTGATGGCAGGAACCAGCAGCTTCCCGGCCTCGAGCATCTGGTACAGGCGGTGCACGCCGGTGGTGGTCTCTTCGGAGACGCCCTTCCACTCCTTCACCACGTTCGTCCAGAAGCCCGGGCGCTCCTTGGCGACGCGCTTCAGCAGGTTCTTGATCACCTGCTCCTCGTGCGAGCCCGAGGGCGAATTCACCCACGTGGTGTCGCCGAGCTCGAGCTCGTAGCCCTTGTGGATCAGCAGGGTGACGTCGCCGCCGTCATCGACGACGAGCTGCGGGCCCTTGCCACCGGGGAAGGTGACCGCATCGAGCGTGCAGTCCCAGTACTCTTCCAGCGTCTCGCCCTTCCACGCGAAGACGGGCGTGCCCGACTTGGCGATGGCGGCGGCGGCATGGTCCTGGGTCGAGAAGATGTTGCACGAGGCCCAGCGCACGTCGGCGCCGAGGTCCTTCAGCGTCTCGATCAGCACGGCGGTCTGGATCGTCATGTGCAGCGAGCCGGTCACGCGCACGCCCTTCAGCGGCTTGGCGGCGGCGTACTTGTGGCGGATCGACATCAGGCCGGGCATTTCCTGCTCGGCGATGTCGATTTCCTTGCGGCCCCAATCGGCCAGCGAAATGTCGGCGACCTTGTAGTCGACGGGGAGGTTCACGACAGCGTTCATTTAGTTCTCCGGGATTTGCGTCCGCGCGGGGCGCGGGGCGGTGGTGGCAAATCGGGCGCGGTTTTCGTTAGGCCTGTTCCGGTCGGGAACATCCGCCAAGCCTGAGCCGGGCCTTGCGCCTGGCATGCAGCGCCCCTTGGCGGGAGCGGGCGCAGTTTACCGCCACTCGGCGACGGTCGCATGAAGCCCGGCCTGCCAGCCTGTGAGGCCCGCTACACTTCCCGGATGCGGATCGGCATTGATTTCGGCACCAGCTATTCCGCTGCGGCGGCATGCATTGAAGGCAAGCTCCGGCCTGTGCGCTTCGGCGATGCGCAGCAGTTCCGCACGGCCGTGTACTT
>JAIXTZ010000181.1 GCA_027483745.1 Lysobacteraceae bacterium | reverse complement strand
CTGCAGGGCGACCGCTTCCAGTGGGACCACCTCTGCCCCTCGGACTGGTGGCGGCAGACGCACAACCACAGCCACCACCAGTGGACCAACGTGCGCGGCAAGGACGACGACGTGGGCTACGGCCTGCTGCGCATCTTCCCCGAGCAGCGCTGGACGCCGTTCGCGCTGGGCCAGCCGATCTACGCGGCGCTGCTGGCGGTCTTCTACCAGACCGGCATCGCCATCCAGCACCTCAAGCTCGGCCGCTACCTGAAGGGCCGTCGCTCGTGGCGCTACTTCCTCTCCGATGCCAAGCCGCTGCTGCGCAAGCTGCCGTGGCAAGGCGGCAAGGACTACCTGTTTTTCCCGCTGCTGGCCGGCCCGTTCTTCCTGCCCGTGCTGCTCGGGAACATGGCCGCGAACCTCGTGCGCAACCTCTGGACCTTCGTGGTGATCTTCTGCGGCCACTTCACCGCCGACGCGATCACGTTCACCCCGGCACAGGTGAAGGATGAAACCCGCGCCGGCTGGTACCAGCGGCAGATCCGCGGCTCGTCGAACATCGGCGGCGGGTTCCTGATGGACTTCATGACCGGCAACCTGAGCCATCAGATCGAGCACCACCTGTTCCCCGACCTGCCGGCCCGCCGTTATGCCGACATGGCCGTCGAGGTGAAGGCGCTCTGCGCGAAGTACGGCGTGCCCTACAACACGGGCTCGCTGCCGAAGCAGTTCGGCGAGGTGGTGTGGCGCATCTTCCGCCACGCGCTGCCGAGCCGCCCGAGCTGGGTGCCGGCGGCCGCCTGAGGCAATAATGCGGGCATGCCGCCCGCCGCCGACCGCCTGAGCCTGCCTGATTTCTGTTCGCGCGGCCGCTTGCTGGCTGCCGTGGCGGCCGGGCAGGTGGTGATGCTCACCATCGCGCTGGCGCCGACGCGCGCGCCGCGCTGGGATTTCACCGAGTTCGCCTCGGCCAGCGCCCTCGCCACGTGGATTGCGATCGCCTCGGCGGTGGCACTGTGCAAGTTCCGCCCATGGCTGATGCGCCTGCCGCCGCGCGTGGATTTCGCCGTGGCGACCGCCGTCCCCATGCTGGTGGCGCTCTTGGGCGCCGGCGCCCTGAACTACATCGCCGCGACGATCGGCCAGTTCATCCTCGACGCCGAAAGCAATCGCCATTTCGTCCTGACCACGGCGGGGCTCACGGGGCTGATCGCCGCCATCGCACTGCGCTACTTCGCCGCCCAGGACCGCTGGCGCGCGCAGGTGCAGGCGGTCTCGCAGGCGCAGATGGACGCCCTGCAGGCGCGAATCCGCCCGCACTTCCTGTTCAATTCGATGAACTCCATCGCGGCGCTGGTGCGTCGCGACCCCGCGGCCGCGGAGCGTGCGGTGGAAGACCTGTCGGAGCTGTTCCGTGCCGCACTCGGGGCCCCGGGGCAGCGCGGCACGCTGGCGGACGAGATCCATCTCGCCCAGCGCTTCCTCGCTATCGAGCAGTTGCGTCTGGGCTCGCGGCTCCAGGTCCGCTGGAACGCCGCCGCGGGCCTTCCGATGGACCTGCCGTTGCCGCGCCTCGTCCTGCAGCCGCTGCTGGAGAACGCGGTGGTGCACGGCGTGGCCCGGCTCAAGGACGGCGGTGAAATCCGGATCGATCTGGCGGTCATCGAAGGCGCCTTGCGGATCGACGTGGGGAATCCGCGGCCGGTCGCCGTGGACCCGCGTCCCGGCAACGGGCACGCTCTCGAGTCGATCCGCCAACGCCTGCGCCACCAGTTTGGCGACGGCGCGCTGATGTCGGCGGAGGCCGCCGAAGGCTACTATCGGGTCCGCCTCGAACTGCCGATCAGCGCTGCTGCCTGACGCCATGGATGTCCTGATCGCCGACGACGAACCGCTGGCCCGCGAGCGCCTCGCCGCGATTCTTGCCGAGCTGGGCGGGCACCGCGTGGTCGCTGAAGCCGGCGATGGGCGCAGTGCCCTCGACGCCTGCCTGAAGCAGGCCCCGGATGTCGTGCTGATGGATATCGAGATGCCGGAGATGGATGGCCTGGAAGCCGCGCGTCATCTCGCCACGATGGAGTCCCCACCGGCCATCGTGTTCTGCACCGCCTACGACGAGCACGCGCTGGCGGCCTTCGAGGCGGCCGCCGTCGACTACCTGCTCAAACCCGTGCGCGCCGAGCGACTCGCGGCCGCCCTGCAGCGCGCCGCGGAGCGCCGCGCGGGGCGGCAGCAAGCCGCGGCAACGCCTTCGCTGGCGGGGCGCTCGCGCACCCATCTCGCGGCGCGACTGCGCGGTTCGCTGCGCCTCATTCCGGTCGCTGATGTCCGCTATCTGCAGGCGGAAGAGAAATACGTCGTCGTGCACCATGCCCGCGGCGAGGACCTCGTCGAGGACTCGCTCAAGGGCCTCGAAGCGGAATTCGCCGGCCGCTTTTTGCGCATCCACCGCAACTGCCTCGTGGCGCGCGAGCAGTTCAGCGAGCTGCGGCGCTCGCCCGAGGGTGTCGTGCACGCGGTGCTGCGCGACGGCGGCGCCGTGCTCGAAGTGAGCCGACGCTGCCTGCCTGCGCTTCGCGACGAGCTGAAACACCTGTAGCGCCGACGACG
>JAIXTZ010000147.1 GCA_027483745.1 Lysobacteraceae bacterium | reverse complement strand
TCAAGATCGTCTCGGAAGGCGGTGTCGCCGCCGGCGTGCGCCGCATCGAGGCCGTCACCGGCCGCGGTGCGCTGGCCGAGATCGCGGCGCAGGAGGCGGTGCTGGAGCAGGCGGCCGATCTCGTCGGCGGTCGCGCCTCCGATCTGCTCGACAAGCTCCGCGGCCTGCTTGACCGCCAGAAGAAGCTCGAGCGCGAGATCGAGTCGTTCAAGGCCAAGGCGGCGGCGGGCGCCAGCGCCGACCTCGCGTCGCAGGCCGTCGACGTCGGGGGCATCAAGGTGGTCGCTGCGCGCCTTGAAGGTTTCGACGCCAAGGGGCTGCGCGACGCTGTCGACAACATCAAGCAGAAGCTCGGCGATGTCGTCGTCATCCTCGCAGCGGCCAACGATGGCAAGGCCAGCCTGATCGCCGGCAGCCATGGCGGCGCGCTCGGCAAGGTCAAGGCCGGCGACCTGCTCTCGCACGTGGCGCAGCAGGTGGGCGGCAAGGGCGGTGGGCGTCCCGACATGGCGCAGGGCGGCGGCAGTGACGGCGAAGCCCTCGTCGCGGCGTTGGCGGCGGTTCCTGCGTGGGTGGCGGGCAAGCTCGGTGCCTGAGCGTGCGGCGGATGCTGACGAAACTTGCCTTTTCCACGGCCCCGCCGCGTTGCGCGTGAAGTCCAGCGCGCCTAGTATCGGCGGTCTGTGCGGTGCGTCGTGCAGAGCCGATCAGGCTGCGGTGGGCTCGGATGCCGCCGCGGTCCGGTGTAGGAAGAACCCCGGACGAGGAACACGCGTATGTTGATTTTGACCAGGCGGGTCGGTGAAACCCTGATGATCGGCGACTCGGTGACCGTGACGGTCCTCGGCGTCAAAGGAAACCAGGTGCGCATCGGCATCACCGCCCCGAAGGAAGTCGCGGTGCATCGCGAAGAGATTTTCCAGCGCATCCAGCGCGACGAAGCCGGCAAAGGGCCAGCCAGAGGCAAAGAAGATTTGCCCGGAGAGGCGTGAGCCGTTACTCTTTGCGCCCGCGCCGATGAGGTGCGGGTCGACGGAGTGATGCCCGAGAGGCCGAAGGGGCTCCCCTGCTAAGGGAGTATAGGGTCAAAAGCTCTATCGAGGGTTCGAATCCCTCTCACTCCGCCACGTCGATGCCGCCCTCGGGCGGCGTCTTCGTCTGGCGGGTATGGATCGCCCACGCGCTTGCATCGATCGCATGCATCGCGGTGGTGGTTCAGAAAAGTGGGTTTCGGGGCTTGACGTCCTGCCATCCACTCCGCATACTTTCATTTCTACGCGCCCGTAGCTCAGTTGGATAGAGCACCAGGCTACGAACTTGGGGGTCGGAGGTTCGAATCCTTCCGGGCGCGCCATCGATCAAACAAGGTGCTTCGGCACCTTTTTTGTTCGGAGGAGAGACGCGGCATTGCGTCGATCCAGTGGTCCAACACAATTCGCGTGGCAGTCGTTCTTCGCCCGACCGGTTCAAAGCCGGGGTATAGCTCAGTCTGGTAGAGCGCCAGCTTTGGGAGCTGGATGTCGGGGGTTCGAATCCCTCTGCCCCGACCAGTTGCGTGGTCTGGTGGTGTCGATAAGCTGATGCCCCGGCGTCGGGTCCGGTGGGTCCATCCGTTTCTGAGCGCCCGTAGCTCAATCGGATAGAGCACCGGCCTTCTAAGCCGGCGGTTGCAGGTTCGATTCCTGCCGGGCGCGCCAGTTTCAATGTGGTGGATGTAGCTCAGTTGGTTAGAGCACTGGATTGTGATTCCAGGGGTCGCGGGTTCAAATCCCGTCTTCCACCCCAGCCCTCCAGTAGGGCATAATTCGCCTTCGCAGTCGCGTCGGCGACGAGGTTTCCGGGCCGTTAGCTCAGTTGGTAGAGCAGCGGACTCTTAATCCGTAGGTCCTAGGTTCGAATCCTAGACGGCCCACCAAACCTCGAACGCCGCTTCGCCTGCTCCAAAGCCTGCGAGAGTGGCGAAATTGGTAGACGCGCTGGATTTAGGTTCCAGTGGGGCAACCCGTGAGAGTTCGAGTCTCTCCTTTCGCACCAAGCAGCATCCGGTGCGGAGGATTTGAGGCCTGACTCCGCGGGTTTTTTCGTTTCCAGCGCGCGCGACGAGCGCGGCACAACACGCGAAATTTCAGGAGTCACCATGCACGTTTCCGTTGAATCCATCGGCAGCTTGGGGCGCAAGCTCTCGGTCAGCGTCCCGGCCGACCGCCTCGAGAGCGCCGTGGGCAACCGCCTCCGTGAGCTCTCGCGCACGGTGCGCATGAATGGCTTCCGTCCGGGCAAGGTGCCCGCGAAGGTCATCGAGCAGCGCTTCGGCGCGCAGGTGCGCTCGGAGGCCTATTCGGACGTCGTGCGCGACACCTTCGGCGAGGCCCTGCGCCAGCAGAACCTGCAGCCGGTGGGCCAGCCGGAGATCAACGCCGAAGGCGGTGCGGCCGAAGAAATCCGCTACACCGCGACGTTCGAAGTCGCGCCGGATTTCGGCGACATCGACATCGCGAAGCTGGCGATCCAGCGCGCCACGGCGTCGGTGGAAGACGCCGACATCGACAACATGATCGAGACGCTGCGCCAGCAGCGCCGTTCGTGGAACGTCGTCGAGCGCGCCGCGCAGGCCGGCGACCTCGTGAACGTCGAAAACTTCGCCATGGTCGAAGGCAAGCGCCTGCCCGAAGAGGGCGTGGAGCGCGGCGTGACCGTCATCGGCAGCAACATGCTGTTCCCGGCGATCGAACAGGCCCTGGTTGGCCTCTCGGCCGGCGACGAGAAGACCGTCGACGTGACCTTCCCGGCCGACTGGCGCGTCGCCGACCTCGCCGGCAAGACCGCGCAGGTGAACGTCAAGGCCGCGAAGGTCTCCGAGCAGCACCTCCCGGCGATCGACGAAGCGTTCATCAAGAGCTTCGGCGTGAAGTCCGGCAAGCTCGACAAGTTCCGCGATGAAGTGCGTAGCAACCTGCAGCGCGAGCTGAAGGGCGCGCTGTCGGCCCGCCTGCGCTCGGAAGTGGCCCAGAAGTTGGTCGCCGCCTACGCGCACATCGAGCTGCCGCCCCGGCTGATCGAGGCCGAGGCCCGCTCGATGGCCGCCCAGGCCGCCGAGAACGCCCGTCGCCAGGGCCAGAACGTCGGCCAGGTCGACCACGCCCCGTTCATGGACGCCGCGCGCAACCGCGTCTCGGCCGGCCTGATCGTCGGTGAGGTGGCCAAGCGCAACAACCTGCGTCTGGATCCGAAGCGCGTGAACGAAGCCATCAACTTGATCGCCTCGACCTACGAGGATCCGCAGCAGGTGGTTGATCTTTACCGCAACGACCCCAATCTGATGCAGGGCCTGCAGGCGCGCGTGATGGAAGAGCAGGTGATCGACTGGATCGCCGAGCGTGCGCAGGCGACCGACGTGGCGATGTCGTTCACCGACGCGCTGCGCCCGAACGCCTAAACCGAACCGGAGCGTCCCATGGAACCGACCAAGAGCCTCAACCTCGTCCCGATGGTGGTCGAACAGACCGCCCGCGGCGAGCGCGCGTACGACATCTACTCGCGCCTCCTGAAGGAGCGGGTGATCTTCCTGGT
>JAIXTZ010000169.1 GCA_027483745.1 Lysobacteraceae bacterium | reverse complement strand
TTCATCCGCCAGCTCGGCGACATCGGCCTGATCGTCAACCTGATCACCGGCGCGGTGTTCTTCTCCATCCTCTTCCTCACCGGCGTGGCGATGAGCCAGGCGGTGCGCGAACGCATCCCCGAACTCGCGGTGCTGAAGTGCCTCGGCTTCAAGGACAAGCAGGTGATGTGGCTGGTGCTAGCCGAGAGCTTCGCCCTCTGCCTGTTCGGCGCGCTGGCCGGCATGCTGACGGCCAGCCTCGTGATGAAAGGCCTGCCGCCGGAATTCCCGATCGCCGCCGATGGCTTCGTCTGGGGCGTGGCCGGTGCGAGCGTGCTGGTGCTCACCTTACTCGTCGGTCTACCGCCGGCGCTCACCGCCCAGCGCCTGAAGATCGTCGATGCCCTCGCCGGTCGCGCGGGCGATTCCCCGCTCGAACTCGCGCTGCGCGAGGCCATCGAATGGCCGGCTTTTGCCTGGCGCTGGATGATGGGTCGCCCGCTGCGCCCCGCGGAGAGCGACGCATGAGCACGTGGACGCAGGTGCGCGAGATCACCCTGATGAATCTGCGCTCGATCCCCGAGCGCCTCGGCCCCTCGCTGGTGATCGTGGTCGGCATCGCCGGCGTGGTCGGCGTGCTCGTCGCGCTGCTGTCGATGTCGTCGGGGCTCAACGAGACCCTGGGCAGCGGCGGCCGCACCGACCAGGTGGTCATCACCCGCGGCGGCAGCAATGGCGAACTCGCGAGCTTCCTCGCCATCGGCTCGGCCACGCTGATCAAGCAGGACCCCGGCATCGCCCGCGCCGACGACGGCACGCCGCTGGCCAGCGGCGAGCTGATCGTCATCACCGAAGTGCCGCGCCCCGGGCAGCGCACCGGCGCGAACGTGACCCTACGCGGCGTCGAACCGGTGGGCCTCACGCTGCGCGAGGGCTTCCGCATCACCCGCGGCCGGCTGTTCCGTCCCGGCGTGCAGGAACTCATCGTCGGCAGCGGCGCCGCCGCGCAGTTCACCGGCCTCGAGGTCGGGCGCACGCTGCGCTTCCGCGGCTCGACGTGGACCGTCGTCGGCCATTTCGAAAGCGGCGGCCAGTACGACAGCGAGCTGTGGAGCGACATCGGCACCGTGCAGAGCGCTTGGCGGCGCAGCGGCGTGTCGTCGATCCTCGCCCAGCTCAAGACGCCCTCGGTGCTGCCGGCGATGGCGGCGCGCCTGAAGGAAGACCCGCAGCTCGACGTCGAGGCCAAGACCCAGCTCGACTTCTACCAGGGCCAGAGCGGCCAGCTCACCGCGACGATCGGCATCCTTGCGGGAATCGTCGCGCTGATCATGGCCTTCGGCGCGACCTTCGGCGCGCTCAACACGATGTACTCCGCCGTCTCCGCCCGCACTCGCGAGATCGGCACCCTGCGCGCGCTCGGCTTCGGCGCCTCGCCGGTGGTCGCCTCGGTGATGGCGGAAGCGCTGCTGCTCAGCGCCTCCGGCGGCGCCCTCGGCGCCCTCTTCGCCTATCTCGTGTTCAACGGCTACGCGGTGAGCACGCTGGGTGGCGGGTTCACGCAGGTCGCGTTCCAGTTCGCGGTCACGCCGCAGCTCGTCGCGATCGGGCTGGGGCTGGCGATCGGCATCGGCTTCATCGGCGGGCTTGCGCCCGCGATCCGCGCGGCGCGCATCCCGGTGACCTCGGCGCTGCGGGAGTAGCCACGCCACCGCGCGGTGACTTCCGGCATGGGGAGCGCCGCGCCACGCACCGCTAAGGTCGAGGGCCCCTCCGGCACGCCCCGCTACCGCCATGCCCTGCCTCGGTCTTCCCGGCGCGCAAGCGCACATCAGCGGCTGCGACCTGCTCCGCATGCAGGCCACCGTCCCGGCGGAGGACGTGCCGGAACACGAGCATGACGAGGCCCATGTCGTCCTGACGCTGCGCGGCACGTACCTGAGCGACGCGAGTGACATGCCGACCGAGTGCGGGGAGCCCGCGCTGGTGTTCAACCCGCCCGGCACGCGTCACCGCGACCGCTTCGCCTCGACGGACGGCCTGTTCATGGTGGTCTCGCTGCCGACGGAGGCGTGGCAACGTTACTCGCCCCCCTCCTCCACCGCGCGCCGCGCCCGCCGCCTCGGCGTCGACGCCCTTGCGGTCGGGCTTCGTCTCGCGTCCACCTTGGGCGCCGGCGATACCGCCGCGCGGCTCGACCTGGAAGCGGACATCGACGCGTTGCTGCTGGTGGCAGCCCGACGCCCTCCGTCTCCAATCCGGCGCGCACCGCGATGGCTCGCGCGCGCCCGTGAATGCCTGGCGACTGCCGAAGCCGAGGTTTCGCTGGCCGCCGTCGCCCGGGATTGCGGCGTCCAGCCGGCGCAACTGTCACGGGCTTTCCAAGCCTTCGAAGGCTGCACGCCGGGGCGATTCCTGAGGCGCCAGCGCCTGCAGCGCGTGATCCGCCAGTGGACCGGCGACGGCGGCGGTTCTCTGACAGACGCCGCGCTGGCCGCAGGCTTCTTCGACCATTCGCACCTCGTCCGCGCGATGCGGCAAGAGGCCGGCCTCACCCCGTCCCAGTTCCGCACCTTGTTCCAATCCGCTACTGGAGACGGTCCCCACGCGTCTTCGTCAATTCCATACAAGCCGGTGCGCGGGCGAATCGGCTAAGGTCCCCCAGCCCTCACCCACGGACGCTCCATGAAGACCTCCCTCGCGTTGTGCATCGCCTTGTGCTCGCTGTCGCCGATCCAGGCCGCGTCGATGCCCGACCTCGACCCGCTCGATCGGGCCATCGAAGCGGAGGACTTCGGCAGCATCACCAGCGTCGTGGTCGCCCAGCACGGCGAGGTCGTCTTCGAGCGCTACTACGACGGGTTGGGCGCGGAGGCAAGGCGCAACACCCGCTCGGTCACCAAGACCGTGACGGGCATGCTGGTGGGCGCGGCGATCGCCGACGGCAAGATCGACAGCGTCGAGGCCGCGGTGATGCCCTTCCTGGGTCGCACGATGCCCCCCGCCAGCCCCGACCCGCGCAAGGACGCGATGAGCTTCGACGCGCTGCTGAGCATGTCGGGGCCGCTCGAATGCCACGACGAGAACTCGTTCTCGCGCGGCAACGAGGAACGCATGTACCTCGTCGAAGACTGGGTCGGCTTCTTCCTCGATCTGCCGATCCAGGGCTATCCCGCCTGGATGAAGGCGCCGAAGGATTCGCCCTACGGCAGGAACTTCCGCTACTGCACGGCGGGTGTCACCACGCTGGGCGCCGCGGTGCAGGGGGCGGTCGGCCTACCACTGCAGGAGTACGCGCAGCAGCGCCTGTTCACGCCGCTCGGCATCGAAGCCCCGGAATGGCAGTTCTCGCCCTTGGGCCTCGCCCAGGGCGGCGGCGGGCTGTCGCTGCGCAGCCGCGATCTGCTGACGCTGGGCGAGCTTTATCTGCATGACGGGCGGCACGGCGACCGCCAGATCCTGCCGGCGGCGTGGATCGAAGCCTCGCGCACGCCGAAGGCCGTCGTCGATCCCGAGGCGGGCATCGAGTACGGCTACCTGTGGTGGCTGATGACCTTTCCGGCGGATGGCGGCGCGGTGAAGACCTATGCGATGAACGGGACCGGCGGCAACAGCGTGCAAGTGATCCCGGCACTCGACGCCGTCGTCGTGATCACCACGACCAACTTCGACGTCCCCCAACCCCATCGCAACACGCTTCGCATCATGACGGAGCACGTCATCCCGGCCCTGCGCGCTACCGCTTCGGCGCCCGCGTCACCAGCACCACGCTCGCGAGAATGACGCCCATCGCCAGCCAGGTGTCGGCATCGAAGCGCTCGTGCAGCACGACGGTGCCCAGCAGCACCGCGATGGCCGGGTTCACGTAGGCATAGGACGTGGCCAGCGCCGGGCGCACGTGGTGGAGCAGCCACACGTAGGCGGTGAAACCGACGATCGAACCGAACAGCGCGAGGTAGACGAGGGCCAGCGTCGAATCCAGCGGCGGCATGCCGGCGAAGCGCTCACCCAGCACCAGCGAGGCGAGGGTCATCCACACGCCGCCGCAAAGCATTTGGCCGGCAGCGTTCATGAAGGGCGTGGGCAGGTCCTGGTCGCGGCTCCACACCGAGCCCCAGGCCCACGAGAGCGGCGCGACGATCAGGCAGACCATGCCGAGCCACGAGCCGCGCAGCTCGCTGCCCAAGTTCAGCAGCGCGACGCCGCCGAGGCCCATGACGATGCCCGTCCATTCCAGCGCGCCGAGCTTTCGCCCACGCAGGGTGGAAAACACGGCGACGAACAGCGGCATCGAGGCCACCGCGATCGCGGCGAGGCCGCTGCTCACTTCGGTCTGCGCGAGGTTCACCAACCCGTTGGCGAACAGCACCATGAACACGCCCATCGCGGCGAGGTTGCGCCACTGCGCGCGGGTGGGTGGGGCCACGCCACGCCAGCGCAGCAGGGCGTAGAACAGCGCACCGGCGGCGAGCATGCGGATCGCGCCCATGGCGAAAGGCGGATAGCCCTGCACGCCGATGGCGATGGCGAGGTAAGTCGAGCCCCAGACGAGGTAGACCGCCGCGAGCGCGGCGGCGATGGCGAGGCGCGACGGCGCAGCGGCGTTCAAGGACGCCGCCACGGGAACGCCAGCGGGATCAATCCGCCCAGAGCGTGGCCTGGCGCGACTCCGGCAGCACCTGCGTCGCGAGGCGCTGGTTGCCGGCCAGCAGGCCGAGCGCGTCGGCCAGCACGTGGGCCGACTCGCGCAGCAGCGGATCGATGTGGTTCTCGGCCGCCTTCTCGTCGGCCACCTGCTCGGCCACGTCACGCTCGTCGGCCTGCAGGCCGTCGTCGGCGCGGTTCGGCAGGCTGTCGTCGAGGCCGAGGCGCTTGCGCTCGGCGGCGCGGGCTAGGCGCTTGGCTTCCGCCTCATCGCGTTCGGTGCGGCGGGTGGCTTCGTTGAGCGAGATCGTGCCCTCCTCGCGCTCCTTGCGGAACTCGGCCACGTCCTCGCGCCACCAGCCGAACTCGACGTCCTTGGCGATGCGCGCTTCATGGCGCTGCGCCAGCGGCAGCAGCATCGGCGCGAAATTGCCGTAGGTGCGGTGGCTGGCGGGCTGGATGCGGCTGGCCGGCAGGGCGTTGTCGTAGCTGCTCTCGCCGAACTCGCTGGCGTCGAGCGTGACGGGGAAGGCGAGGTCGGGCACGACGCCGTTGAACTGCGTGGTGCCGCCGTCGATGCGGAAGAACTGCGCGACGGTGAGCTTCAGCTGGCCGAAGCGCGGCTCGCGGCTGTTCTGGAAGCGGTCGAGGTCGATGAGGTTCTGCACCGTGCCCTTGCCGAAGGTGGTCTCGCCGATGATCAGGCCGCGGCCGTAATCCTGGATGGCGGCGGCGAAGATCTCGGACGCCGAGGCGGAGCTGCGGTCGACCAGCACGGCCAACGGGCCGTCCCAGGCCACGCCGGCCACGTCGTCACTCTCGATGCTGATGCGGCCACCCGCCTCGCGCACCTGCACGACCGGGCCGGTATCGACGAACAGCCCGGTGAGCTCGACGGCCTCCGTGAGCGAGCCGCCACCGTTGCCGCGCAAGTCGACCACCACGCCGTCGACCTTCTCGGCCTTCAGCTCGGCCAGCAGCTTGGCGACATCGGTGGTGGCGGAACGCGCGTCGGCGTCGCCGCGGCGCTTGGCTTCGAAATCGGCATAGAAGGTGGGCAGGCGGATCACGCCGATGCGCTTGCCATCCGCCTCGATCAGCTGCCGGCGCGCGGCCTGCTCTTCCAGCTTCACGCGGTCGCGGACGATCTCGACGATGCGGTGCGCGCCGTCGATGCCGTTGGCGGCTGGGATGGTGTCGAGGCGCACCGTCGTGCCCTTGGCGCCGCGCACCAGCTGCACGACGTCGTCGATGCGCCAGCCCATCACGTCGACCATCGGGCCGTTGCCCTGCGCCACGGCGACGATGCGATCGCCGACGCTGAGCTGGCCCGTCTGGGCGGCGGGGCCGCCCGGGACGAGCGTGCGCACCACCACATAGTCGTCCTGCGACTGCAGCACCGCGCCAATGCCCTCGAGCGAGAGGCGCATCGACATGTTGAAGTTCTCGGCACTGCGCGGGCTCATGTAGCCCGTGTGCGGATCGATCGACTCCGTGTAGGCGTTCATGAAGGTCTCGAACGCATCCTCGGGCTTCAGCTGGTTCACCCGCGTGGCCATCTGCGCGTAGCGGCGGTCGAGCGTGCGGCGGATTTCCTCCGGCGCGCGGCCGGCGAGCTTCAGGCGCAGCCAGTCGTTCTTGACGTACTTCTCCCACAGCGTGTCGAGCTCGGCGCTGCTGGCGGCCCACGGCGCGTCCTCGCGCTCGTAGCGCCAGACTTCGTCGGTGCTGAAGTCGAACTCGCCCTCCAAACGCTCGCGGGCGAACGCCACGCGCTCGGAGACGCGCAGCATGTAGCGGGTGTAAAGGTCGAAGGCCGGCTGCAGACTCTGGCCCTTGATGGCGTCGTCGAAGCGGCTCTCGTTCTTCTGGAACGCGTCGATGTCCGACTGCATGAAGAACAGCCGCTGGCCATCGAGGCTTTCAAGGTAGCGGCTGAAGATGGCGCTGCTCAGTGCGTCGTCGAGCGGCTTGGGCGCGTAGGCGTAGCGGCTGTCCGACAGCACGCCGTACACCATGCGCGCGGCACCCTGCTGGTCGACGGTGGGGCGGAACGCCGGCGTGCCCGCCGAAACGCCCGGCGCTGCGGCGACACTGCCGGTGGCGACCTGTGGCGAGAGCGCCGTGCCGGCGAGGGCCAGCGGCAGCGCAAGGGCGAGGATGAGGGGCAGCGGCTTCAGCATGGGGTGTGGTCCGTCCGTTCGATGCAGCATGCCGCGGTTGGGCAGCCGGTCAATGTGCCGGTCGTCGCATCAGGCGATCACGCCCGCCTCGGCCGCCGAGCGATCGGCGTGGTAGGACGAGCGCACCATCGGCCCCGAGGCGACGTGCGTGAAGCCCAGACCGTAGCCATAGGCCTCGAGTTCCTTGAACTCCTCCGGCGTCCAGTAGCGCATCACGGGATGATGATGCGGCGTGGGCTGCAGGTACTGGCCGATCGTGATCATGTCGACGTCGTGGTCGCGCAAATGGCGCAGGCATTCCTTCACCTGGTCCATGCTTTCGCCAAGGCCGAGCATGATGCCGCTCTTGGTCGGAACGTCCGGATGCTGCGCCTTGAAGCGCTGCAGCAGCTGCAGCGACCAGTCGTAGTCGGCGCCCGGGCGCACGTTCGGGTAGAGCGGGCGCACGGTCTCGAGGTTGTGGTTGAAGACGTCCGGCGGGTTCGTGGCGAGGATCTCCAGCGCGCGGTCCATGCGGCCCTTGCCGCGGAAGTCGGGCGTGAGGATCTCGATCTTCAGGGCCGGCGACAGCGCACGGGCCTCGCGGATGCAGTCGGCGAAGTGCTGGGCGCCACCGTCACGCAGGTCGTCGCGGTCCACCGAGGTGATCACCACGTACTTCAGGCGCATGTCGGCGATCGTCTGCGCGAGCTTCAGCGGCTCCGAGGCGTCCGGCGGCTTGGGCCGGCCGTGGGCCACGTCGCAGAAGCTGCAGCGGCGCGTGCAGACCTCGCCGAGGATCATGAAGGTGGCGGTGCCGTGGCTGAAGCACTCGTGGATGTTCGGGCAGCTCGCCTCTTCGCAGACGGTGACGAGCGCGTTCTCGCGCAGCTTCGACTTCAGCTGCTGCACCGCGTTGCCGGCCGGGATGCGCACGCGGATCCAGCTCGGCTTGCGCAGCTTGGGCGCCTCGTCGAACTGGACCGGGCTCTTGCCGATCTTGTCGCCGCCGAGCTGCTTCTTGCCCGCTTCGAGCGCGTCGGGCGTCAACACGGTGAGCGGGATGGTCTTGGTCGGCGTGGACATGGTCGGGGTCGCGTCGTCAGGGGCCGGCGGGCGCCGCGCCGAGGTCGGGCGGGTCGTCTCGCCACTCGGCGGCAAGGCCGAGCTGTCGGCAGAGATGGGGCACCAGCACGTCGGCCACAAGGCGCAGCTCACCGGGGCCACCGCAGTCTAGCAGCGTGGTCACCGGCTGCCCGGCGTAGCCACAGGGGTTGATGCGCTGGAAGGGTTCGAGGTCCATCGCGATGTTGAACGCGAGGCCGTGGAAGCTGCATCCACGCCGCACGCGCAGGCCCAGTGCGGCGATCTTGGCCCCATCGGCGGTGTACACGCCCGGGGCGCCCTCCTTGCGGAAGGCGGCGATGCCGTAGGTGGCGCAGGTGTCGATGAGGGCCTGTTCGATGCGTTCGACCAGCGCCTTCACGCCGATGCCGAGCCGCCGCAGGTCCACCAGCGGATAGGCCACCAGCTGGCCGGGGCCGTGGTAGGTCACCTGGCCCCCGCGGTCGACGGGAATCACCGGGATGTCGCCGGGCGCCAGCACGTGTTCCGGCTTGCCGGCCTGGCCGAGCGTGAAGACCGGGTCGTGTTCGACCAGCCAGAGCTCGTCGACGGTGTCGGCGCCGCGCTGGTCGGTGAGCGCCTGCATGGCGCGCCACACCGGCGCATAGGCCTGCCGGCCCAGCCAGCGCACGCGCACCGGGCTCAGAGCGTCCACTTCACTTCGGGCAGGGCGCGCAGGGTCTCGTGCGCTTTCTCGTAGTCGGCGCGCGACGCGGCGTCGAAGGCATAGGTGACGGACACCCAGTTGCCCTTGGCGGAAGGCCGGCTGCGATGGCGCTCGCGGTGCACGACGAGCCCGGCGGCCTCCAGCGCATCAGCCATCTTTGCCTCGAGCCCGGCGCCGGCCGCACCCATCGCGCTGATTTCGAACGTGCCCGGGAACTGCAGCCCGTGCTCGGGGTTGTCGGAAGTGATCGACATGCGCTCTCCGGCCGATTACTCGGCGTTCCACCACATCAGGAATTCATCGTACATGCGGCCGAAGAAGCCCGCTTCGGCCACGGGCTTCAGAGCCACCAGCGGCGCCGAGGCCACTTCCTTGCCATCGAGCATCACGCGCACGGTGCCGATGGCCTGGCCCTGCGTGATCGGCGCGACGATCTGCTTCGGCACGTCGATCTGCGGCTTGAGGTCGCCGTAGCGCCCGCGCGGCAGCGTGACCAGCACCGGCGTGGTGACGCCGAGCTCGACAGTTTCGGTCTCGCCCTTGAACAGCGGCTGGGTGGCCAGCGCGGCGCTGCCACCGAAGAGCGCGTGCGTCTCGTAGAAGCGGAAACCCCAGTTGAGCAGCGCGAGGTTGTCGCCTTCGCGGATGCGGAAGGCGTCGGCGCGCGAGTCGGTTTCGATGCCCATCACCACCGAGATCAGGCGCATGTCGCCGCGCTTGGCCGACGCCGCGGCGACGTACTCCGCGCCGGCCGCCCGCAGGCGTGCCTCCAGCTGCGGGACGGAGGTGCGCGCCGCCCCCGCGCAGATGCGCTCCTGTAAAGGTCCGTGGGGTGCCGGGGAAAGGTGGTGTGGCAGCACACGCCAAGTACACGCCCTCAGGTCGCTGGCCCCTCATGCAACCCCAGGTGCATCCAACCCACCCAGCCCACATGCACAGAACGGCGCCTGGCCCAGCCCCCCAACCACCTGTATCTTGTTGAACACCTCCTGCTGCCACTCCTCATACAGCGCCGCATGCTTCTCAGCATACGCCTTGTCTGCGCCCTCCACCACC
>JAIXTZ010000357.1 GCA_027483745.1 Lysobacteraceae bacterium | reverse complement strand
TCCACTGCGGCGTTCAGGGCAAGGATGTTGGTCTGGAAGGCGATGCCGTCGATGGTGGTGATGATGCTCTCGATCTGGCGTGCGCCATCGGCGATGCCCTGCATCGACTGCACGACCTGCTCGATCTCCTTCGCGCCGCGGCCGGAAATGTCGGCCGCCTGCGCCGCGACCTCGCGACCACTGCGCGCCGAATCGGCGTTCTCGCGCACGCTGGCGGTGAGCTCTTCGACCGAGGCCGCCGTTTCCTCGAGGTTGGCCGCCTGCTGTTCGGTGCGGACGGACAGGTCCTGGTTGCCGGCGGCGATCTCGCTCGACGCCGTCTGGATCTGTTCGACCGCCAACTTGATCTGCGCGAGGACGTCCTCGAGCGCATCGGCTGTGGCGTTGGCATCGTCGCGCATCTGCGCGAACACGCCCTGCAACGCCGCATGGGAGCGGACCGTGAGGTCGCCGACGGCCAAGGCCGCGAGCACCGCCTGGACCTCGCTCACGCCCGTCGACGTCGCATCGAGCAGCCGGTTCAAGGCCGTGCCCAGCTGCAGGAAGAAGCCCTGCTTGCCGGCAAGCTGGATGCGCCCGTCGAGGCGCCCCTCCGAAGCCGCGCCGACCAGCGCGTTGACCTCAAGCTCGGTTCGCACTTCCTCGGTGCGGTCGGTCCAATTGGCGACGAGCCCGGCGAACCGACCCTCGTCGTCACGCAAGGGCGCGAGCGCAAGCTGCACGTGGAAGTCGCCGAAACGCAGCGCGGCGACATGCACCGCCGCGTCACCGCTCGCCGCGACCTGTTCCGCCCGCGGGTAGACGCGGTAGAGCGATTGCCCCACCGGGGCGGCCGCATCGAATCCGGGGACGCTCGATTGGATCGCCGCGGCCATCGTCGCGAGGGTGCGCGTGGCCGCGTGGTTGGCATACACGCATTCGCCGCGGGCGTCGGCGATCATCACGCCAGCGGCAGCGCCGTCGAGCGCGCTGCGCACCCGCAGGTTGATGGCGGCGACCCGGCGCTCCTCCTCAATGCGGGCACCGAGGTCGCGCTGCATCTTCCGGAGCGCGGTCGCCACCTGTCCCACCTCGTCTTCGCCGCTGCCGGCGATCGGGTGGTCGAGCTTGCCCTGCGCGAGGGCGGACACGTCCGCCACCGTCTTGGCCAGGGGGCGCTTGACGAGCCGCACCAGGATCGCGCGCGCGGCGAACGCCAGCAGGACGGCGCTGAGGACGCCGATCAGCAGCACGCGATTGCGCACCTCGCGGACGCCCGCCATCACCGCGTCGTCCAGCGCCGAGACCATGAGGACCGCCGGCGGGCCTTTGTCGCGTCCGACTTTGAAGGGAACGAAGACCTGCACGGCGTCGCCGCCCACGGCCGCATCGGTCTGGTGGGTGCGGAAAATCTCGCCCTTGGCCGCCGCCGCGAGGATCGCCTCGCGCTCGGGATGGCTGAACGGCTTGGTGATCTGGTCGGTCTCCGGCCCGGCCAACAGGTTGCCGCCCTGGGAGACGAGGCGGATCACGCCGGTGCCATAGGGCCGGTTGGCCGCCAGCCGCGCCTGCACGGCGCCGAGGGCGACGTCGACACCCGCAACGCCGATGAACTCACCATTCCGCTTCATCGGCATCGCGAGGCTCGCCATCAAGACGTCCACGCCATCGACCGGGAAGGTGTAGGGCTCGACCATCACCTCGGCGTCGCCATCGCGTGGCTGGGTGTAGTAGCCCTGCACCAGCACGTCCAGGTCGGGAACCGGCTGCAACGAGACGCTGCCGTCGGCGCCGCGGGCGTAATACAAGCTGATGCGGCCCGTACCCGGGATGGCGAAGCCGGCGATGGGATCATCCGCGAATTCGGCGTCACGTCCGTCGAATCCGTCCGGCGCCATTTCAAACCAGTACCCGAGCGCGTCGGGGTCGTTCTCGAGGTTGCGGCGGACGTACTCACCCAAGCGGGCGCGCAGCGGACGCGCCTGCAAGGCCTCGATCTCGCCGGCGGCCGCGAGACCGCGGGCTTGCGCCATCCGGTTCTCGAGGGACCGCGCGATCGCCTCCGCTTCGCGGTTCGCCAAGGCCTCCAACTCGCGGTTGGCCGACTCCGCCTGCACCTGCGCGGCGCGCTGGTTGATCAGCCATGCCGCGGCACCGAACGCGACGACGGCGAGCAGGCCGATGGCGAGGGTGGTGCGTGCCGCGATCGAACGCATCGGCTGCTCCCTTGGGAAAACAGAATCGAACGGGTTCAGGCGGCCTTGCTGGGGGCGTTCACCCGTCCGCGAACCAGGCCGGGCACGTCGAGGATCAGGGCGACGCGACCGTCACCGAGGATCGTCGCGCCGGAGATGCCGTCGATGCGGCGGTAGTTGGTCTCGAGGCTCTTCACCACGACCTGCTGCTGCCCGATCAGCGCATCGACTTCGATCGCCAGCTTCTGCCCGTCGCCTTCGACGATCACGGTGATCTCGGGCCGCTCCGCGCCACCCATGCCGAAGTGGTTGCCGAGGTGGACCATCGGCAGGTATTCGCCACGCACCTTGAGCACGCGGCCTTCGGCGTTGACGGTGCGGACATTCTCGCCGGACGGCTTCATCGACTCGATGACGTAGCCGAGCGGCAGCACGAAGACCTCGTCGCCGACGCCGACCGTCATGCCGTCGAGGATGGCGAGGGTCAGCGGCAGCTTGATCGTGACCTTGGTGCCCTTGCCCGTCACGCTCTCGAGGACGGTCTCGCCGCCAAGGCTCTGGATGTTCCGGCGCACCACGTCCATACCGACGCCGCGGCCGGAGAGGTCGGTGACCGCTTCGGCGGTGGAGAAGCCCGGCGCGAAGATCAGGTTCCAGACGTCGGCATCGGTCGGGTTGTCGGCGACCGGGATGCCCTTCTCGCGCGCCTTCGCGAGGATGCGATCGCGGTTGAGGCCTTTACCGTCGTCACTGACCTCGATGATGATGTTGCCGCCCTGGTGCGAGGCCGCGAGCGTGATGGTGCCCACCGGATCCTTGCCCGCCTTGATGCGGTCTTCGGTGGTCTCGAGGCCGTGGTCGATGGCGTTGCGCACGAGGTGCACCATCGGGTCGGAGATCTTCTCGATCAGGCCCTTGTCGAGCTCGGTGCTCTCGCCGAAGGTCTTCAGCGTCAC
>JAIXTZ010000104.1 GCA_027483745.1 Lysobacteraceae bacterium | reverse complement strand
CGCCGCGCCTGCCTGAAGGTGGGCATCGAGGCCCATGACTTCGACCTGCCCGCCGACACCAGCGACGCCGAGCTCATCGCGCTGATCGACCGCTTGAACGCGGATCCCGGCATCCACGGGATCCTTCTGCAGCTTCCGCTGCCCGGCGGCCGCGATGGGCGGGAAATCATCCAGCGCATCGATCCGCGCAAGGACGTCGACGGCTTCCATCCGGAGAACGTCGGCCGCCTCGCGCTGCGGCAGTTCGGTCTTCGCCCGTGCACGCCGCGGGGCATCACCACCTTGCTCGGCTACACGGATCGCCCGGTGCGCGGCGCGAACGCTGTTGTCGTCGGCGTGAGCAACCACGTCGGCCGCCCGATGGTGCTCGAGCTGATGATCGCCGGCTGCACGGTCACCGCTTGCCACAAGTTCACGCCGCGCGAGGTGCTGCAGCGGCAGATCGAACAGGCCGACATCCTCGTCGTCGCCGTGGGCCGCCCGGGCATCGTGCCCGGCGAGTGGGTGAAGCCAGGCGCGGTCGTCATCGATGTCGGCATCAACCGGATGGACGACGGACGCCTCGTCGGCGATGTCGGGTTCGACGTGGCGCGCGATAGGGCCAGCTGGATCACCCCGGTGCCCGGCGGCGTGGGGCCGATGACGGTGGCCACCCTGATGCAGAACACCATTGAAGCCGCCGATGCGGCCGATCGCCCCGGTCACGAGCTTTACACCTACGCCCGATAGGCTGGCCGAATGACCGAACTGCGCCCCCGCTTCGCCGAACCCCGCTCCCCTTTGCTGCGCAAGGCGGCGTTCGCGCTGCTGGCCGTCCTCGCTACCGGTTGCGCCTCGATCGTCGGTAATGCGACGCAGCGCCTCGCCGACAATCTCGGCAGCGCGGTGCTGAATGCCGATGACCCGTCCACGGTCCGCGACGGACTGCCCGCGTACCTGCTGCTGCTGGACGGCTTGCTGGAGGGCGACCCCGACAACGTCGGCACCCTGCTCGCGGCGGCCAATCTCAACGGGGCCTACGCCGGCAACTTCACGAGCAACGACACGGCGCGCGCGCAGCGCTTGGCCGCCAAAGCGCTTGCCTATGCCAAACGCGCCACCTGCCTCGAGGAAGACGCACTCTGCGCGACGCTCGAAGGCAATCCGGACGATTTCGCCGCGGCGCTCAAGGGCGTGGGCGACGAGCGCATCGGCCTGATGTATGGGCTCGCCGCGGCCTGGGCCGGCTACATCCAGGCGAACCGCGACGACTGGGGCGCGGTGGCCGACCTGCCGAAGGTGGAGGCCCTGCTCCAGCGGGTCGTCGCCATCGATGCGAACCATGACGGCGGGCTGCCGCTGGTCTACCTCGGCGTGCTGAACTCGCTCCGCCCCGAGGCCGTCGGCGGCAAGCCCGAGCTCGGCAAGGCTTACTTCCAGCAGGCGATCGACGTCTCGGGGGGGCGCAACCTGTACGCCAAGACGCTGATGGCGGAGTTCCACGCGCGGCTGATTTTCGATCAGGAGCTGCACGACCGCTTGCTGAACGACGTGCTGGCCGCCGACCCGAAGGCGCCGCGCTACACGCTGATGAACACGCTGGCCCAGGCGCGCGCGAAGGCGCTGCTGGAGTCCGGCAAGGACTATTTCTGAAGGACGCCCCCCGATGATCCGTCGTTTCCTGCTCTCGATCCTGCTAATGGCGCTCACGCCAGCGTTGCTCGCCCAGACCCAGACCCTGCGTCTCGCCACGCTGGCCCCCGACGGTTCGCCGTGGATGCGCGAGCTGCGTGCCGCTGCGGAACAGGTGAAGGCCGAGACCGGTGGCCGCGTGGAAATCCGCTATTTCCCAGGCGGCGTGATGGGCAACGACCAGGCCGTGCTGCGCCGCATCCGCCAGGGCGGCCAGCTGCAGGGTGGGGTGCTGACCTCGAGCGAGCTGTCTCTGGTCTATCCGGATGCGCCGGTCTACACGCTGCCCTTCCTGTTCGCGGACGCGTCCGAGATCGACCGCGTGCGACCGAAGGTGGATCCGCTGCTCGCCGCGGGCTTCGCGGAGCGCGGCTTCCACATGCTGGGCGCGTCGGGCGTGGGCTTCGCCTACCTGATGAGTTCACGGCCCATGGCGGGCGTGGAGGATGTGCGTCGCGCGAAGCTCTGGGTGCCGCAGAACGACGCCATCGCCGAAATGACTTTCCGCGAGGGTGGCGCGAGCCCGATTCCGCTGCCGATCGGCGATGTGTTCACCAGCCTGCAGACCGGCATGGTCGACATGGTGGCGAACACGCCGGCCGGCGCCGTTGCGCTGCAGTGGCACGGCCGCCTGAAGACGCTCTACGACTTGCCGCTGGTCTACGTGGTGGGCTTCATCGTCGTCGACCAGCGCGCCTGGTCGCGCATCGCGCCGGCCGATCAGGCCATCGTCGACCGTATCTTCAAGACCGCGGCGGCCCGCGTCGACCAGACCATCCGCCGCGACGACGTCGCCGCCCTTGAGGCCATGAAGAAGCAGGGCCTCGCCGTCGTGACGCCGACGCCCGCGGATGCCGAGTATTTCCGTGAGGTGGGCCGTCGGGTTCTCGCCCGGCTCGAGGCCGAGCAGGGCATCAGCGCGGCCATTCTGAAGGCCATCCGCGACGCCCAGGCGGCGGCTCCGGCATCGGCGGGCAGCCAGCCTTGAGCGAAAGCGTCCTCCAGCGCGCCCTGCGTGCGCTGCATCGGGCCGAAGATGGCGTCCTCGCCATCGCGCTGGGCGGGCTGCTCCTGCTCGCCGTGGTACAGATCGTGCTGCGCGTTGGTTTCGATGATGGCTTGGCTTGGGCCGAGCCCGTGAGTCGCGCTGGCGTGCTGTGGCTCGCCATGCTGGGCGCGCTTGGCGCGGCGCGCCAGCAGCGGCACATCGCCATCGATGCCTTGCCGCGACTGTTGCCGGACGCGTGGTGGCGCCCGCTGCACGTGCTCACCCAGTCGGCGGCGTCGGCCCTTTGCGCCTGGGCGGCATGGATCGGCTGGGGCCTGATGCAGAGCGAGCGGGAGTTCCCTCTGCCTTTCGTCAGCGGTATCGAGAGCTGGGTGCCGATGATCATCCTGCCGGTGGGCTTCGGGCTGCTCAGCCTCCGCATGTTCCTCGCAGGCTTCGCCGAACGTCCCCGTCCCGAGGCAGCCCT
>JAIXTZ010000350.1 GCA_027483745.1 Lysobacteraceae bacterium | reverse complement strand
TGGAAGAACACCACGCCGTCCACCTTCACCACCGCGTTGTCCTTGGTGATGACGTCCTGGCTGGGGATGTCCAGCACCTGCTCCATCATGTTGATCTTGCGGCCCACGCCCTGCACCACCGGAAACAGGAAGTGCAGGCCCGGCTCCATGGTGTGGGTGTACTTGCCGAAGCGCTCCACCGTCCACTCGAAGCCCTGCGGCACGATGCGGACCATCTTGAAGAGAAACAGGATGCCGGCGACGACGATGACACCAATCAGGATCTCCACGGTGACGCTCCTCCGATGTGGCGGGAATGGCCGGGAGTATAGGCACGCCGCGCGGCGTCACGATGGGGCTGCAACCTTTTCCGCCACTCCCGCATCCTCGTGGAAGTGACCCGGACCTCCGCCTTCGCCATCGATGTTCCCGACGCCCTCCTCGCGAGGGTGCGCGGCCGCGATGCGGCGGCTTGCGAGCAGATCTACCGCTGGTTCGAACGACCGGTGTACTCGCTGGCCCTGCGCATGCTGGGCTGCCCGGACGCCGCGATGGACGTGCTGCAGGACACCTTCTTGAAGGTGTTCGACAAGCTGCCCGGCTTCCGCGGCGACTCGCCGTTCTGGGGCTGGCTGCGCCAGATCGCCGTCAACGAATGCCTCATGCGGCTGCGCGGCCGCGGCCGCGACGAGCCGGCCGAGGCCGAAGCCTTCGAACCGGACCTCCTCGAACACGACGGGCTGCTGCCACCGCAAGCGGCCGACGCCGCCGCTCTGGCCGACGCGCTCGGTCGACTTCCGGAAAAGACCCGCAGCGTGCTGTGGCTCTACCACGCCGAGGGCTACACCCACGAGGAAATCGCGGCGCTGCTCGGGCAGAGCGTTTCGTTCTCCAAATCCCAACTGGCACGCGGCACGCGAAAGCTGCGCGCCCTGCTGCAACTGACGGAGGCTTCCCATGCCTGACGTGGGCCACCCGACTCCCCATGACCGCCCCGCACCCGGCGGCATACCGATCGCCGCGGCACTGAACGCCCTGCCCTTGGACGCCCCGCCGCGCAGCGCCTGGCCGGCCATCGCCGCAGCCGCCCGCCTCGACCCGCCGCGCGGCGCGAAGGGGGCCCGCTGGCCTTACGCCTTCGCCACCGCGGCCGCACTCGCGCTGGCCCTGCTGTTGCCGGTGCCCGGCGAGGGCCCCGCCGACGGCTCCGCTGCGGAGTCCATGGCAAGCAGAACCGCGAGCGAGGGCCTGCTCGCGCCCATCGACTTGCCCACCCTGATGCAGGAATCCGCGCGGCTGGAACGGCTGATTGCGGCCGTCAACGACGATCCACTCCAGCCGGCCGACGCACTGGTGCTCGGGCTCGCCTTCGAGGACGAGCTGGCCGACATCGACGCCGCCCTTTCCACCGCGCCGCGCGGCTCGCGCGACGCCCAAGACCTCTGGCAGCAGCGCGTCGACATCCTGTCGCGCTACGCCGAACTGCAATCGTCGCGACGACTGCTGGCTTCCGCGGGCCAGCCCTATGAAACCACCCTGGTCGCTTTGCACTGACCTCGAACGAACCCCCAGGAGCATCGAATGCACACCCCAAAACTGAAGCACGCCCTTGCGGCCGCCTTGGCGCTCGCGCTGGCCGGCGTCAGCGCGGCGCAGCCCAGTACGCCGCCCTCCCCTGCTGATCTCGCTGCGAAGCGTGCCGAGATGGCCCGCTTGCAGGAGGAAATGTCGGAACTCGGCAAGCGCATGGCCGAACTCGCCCGCGAAATGGGCGCGCCGACACCGCGCATCGTCATCAACCGCATCGGCGAACCGCGCATCGGCCTGGGCGTGGTGCTCGGCGAGGCCGTCGACGGCGGCACGCGCATCGCCGCGGTGACGCCCGGCGGCCCCGCAGACAATGCCGGGCTCAAGGCCGGCGACGTCATCCGCAGTGCCCACGGCAAGACCGTGATCGCGCCCCAAGACCTCGTGGCCGCGCTGCGTGGCATCCAGAAAGGCCAAGCGATCAACGTCGGCTACCTGCGCGACGGTCGCTCGGCGGCCGCGGCGGTCGTGGCCGACGAACTGCCTGGCCGCGGAACCATCCAATGGAGCGACGGCCGAGGTGGCGACCATCGAGGCGTGCACATGGCCCGCGAGCGCATCGGCGATGACGAGGGCAGGTACGATCGACGCGGTGTCCCCGCCGATATCCGCGTGCTCACCTGCGTGAACGGCGAAGGGGACTGCGACCGCGAAACCATGTCGCGCGCCTTCCGGTTCCGCGGCCTGAACCTGAGCAGCATCGACGGGGACCTCGGCCGCTACTTCGGCACCGATCAAGGCGCGCTGCTGATCCGCGCCAGCGGCGCCCTGCCCGGCCTGAAGTCCGGCGACGTCATCACCGCCGTGGAAGGCCGCGCGGTCGGGTCGCCGCGCGACGTGATGCGTGCCCTGGGCGCGAAGGAGGCGGGCGACAAGCTCAAGCTCCGCATCGTGCGCAACCGCACCGCGCAGGACGTCGAGATCACGGTGCCGGAGGGACGCCCGCTGGACTTCCTGCCGCCTTTGCCGCCAGCGCCCCCGGCACCGCCAGCGCCTCCGGCACCGCCAGCGCCGCCGGCACCTCCGGCCGGCGGCGCGTCGACGATGCTCTGAGTCAGCGCGAGGCCGTGGCCGTGGCCGCAGCCGCAGCCGGCAGCGGCTCGATATGGCGTTCGAAGACGCGGTCGATGGCGGAGGCCTCGACCGCGTCGCCGCTTTCGGCCCTTGAGGCGAGGTTGAACAGGCCGACGATCACCGGCATCCCGTCGACCTCCGTGTCGATGACCAGGCCGCCGGTGTCCAGTGCGGCCTGCCAGCGCGCGCGCACCTCGGCCCAGAACGGTGCGGTGGCCTGCCAGTAGCGGTAGGCCGGGCCGAAATCCGTTTCGGTCGTGCGGCGGTAGTCGTTGAAACCGAACTCGCGGGTCAACGTCCGCACCGTGGCCTCCCCCTCGCGCACGGTCTTGGTGTTGTCCTGCTCGTGCGTCCAACCGAACGGGGTGATGGTGTGGCGGTTCTCGACGTTCAAGGCGTTGTAGTCCTCGCGCGTGGTGTACTCGCGGCGCGGCAGTGGGCGCCAACTGCGATCCGAGGTCCAGGTGGCGTTGCCGTACTTGTGGTTCCACGCGCCGGTACCGCAGTAACGCGGGGCATCGGACACCTCGAAGACGCACTGCGTCCACTTCCCGGCGGTTTCCTCCGCAGCGAGGGCGCGCATCCGCCACGTCTGGTCGGCGACGAACTCGAAGCGCGACGGCGCCTCGAAGGTCCAGTCCTGCCGCCAATGCTTGGTGACGTGGCCGTTCGGCGCCACCAGCAGGTGCTGCAGCACGATCTTCGACGGTGAATCCTCGACGAGGATGACCACCTCGCGAGCGCCGCTGTCCTTCGACTCTCGCGCCTCGTAGCCGGCGGTGAGGGGAACGGTCTCCTCGAACGAGAAGGTGACGGCGTACTCGCCCTGCATGGCGAGGATCGCGGCGCGATCCTCGGCGGGGGGCGTCGCCGCTGAAGCAGCGGGCAGGCCCAGGGCGGCGAGGATGACGGGGACGAGCGGTTGGAAGGAAGGACGCATGGCGATCTCCAAAGGAACGGGCGTAGGGCTTCGAGGCGGGCGTCAGAACGACGCCGTGAGGGTGACGCGGGCGTTGCGCCCAGCGTGGGTGTAGCGATCGAGCACGGTCGAGCTGGCGGGAACGCCGGCGGTGTCGGCGGCATCCCACACGCGACGGTCACCGACGTTGAACACCGCCGCCTCGACGCGCCACGTGGACGACAGCGTCCAATCGGCGATCACGTCGATGACCGCATACCCAGGAGCCACGAAGGCGCTCGCGTCGCCGATGTCCCGCTGCCGGGCCGCGGCGCTGGCAACCAATTCGACGCCCGCGGCGTCACCACGCCACCCCGCGCCGAGCACGGCGCGCAGCGGATCGATCGACGCCAGCCAGAGGTCGGCGGTTCGGTCGACGCCGCGCGTCCGGCTGGCAGCGAATCGGAGGTAGCCGCCGCGCCAGCCGAGATCGTCGAGCGCAAGGCGCGCACTGGCTTCGGCGCCCCAGGTGTCGACGCGCGCGCGGTTCACCGACTGGAACAGCAGGAGGCCGGTCGCCGGGTCGATGCCGACGTTGCGGCGGGAATCGATGAAATCCCGGTAGCGCGTGGCGTGTGCGGCAACGGTCCATTGCCAGGCCACGTGCTCGCCGCGCAGGCCGACGTCGACGCCGCGGCTGGTCTCGGGTTTCAGGTCTGGATTCGGCAAGGCCGCGTAGCCGGAGGCCACATTGGTGAAGCCGAGGTTGGCGTCGTCGTAGGGCGGCGCACGGAAGCCGGAGGCCGCGTTGGCGTAGAGCGAGATCGCGTCGCTGAACGACCAGACCAGCCCGAGCTTGGGGCTCCAGCGCTGCGCATCGAGCCCCACCGGCACGAAGCCGGGGTTGTCCCCAGCGAAGATCGGATCGAGCGACGGGGCGAGCCGGTAGTCGTCGTAGCGCAGCGCAGGAACGAGTCGCAGCGCGCCGTCGAGCAGTGCGATGTCCGCCTGCGCGAACAGCGCCCATTCGCGGGTGCGGCTCACCGGGAAGTCGCGGACCGGGAAGACGTCGGGGAAGATGGTGCCGCTCACCGCCCCGGTCGTCAGATTGACGCTCCGGCCATCACGCTTCTGCCGGATGTCCGTTTCCGTGGCTTGGACGCCGTAGAGCAGATTGACCGCGCCGAGCGCCTTGTCGGCCACCAGCTCCAGGCCATCCTCGCGCTGGAAGAAATCGAACAGGCGCTCGCGCCGCGTGGGATTCACGGCCGCGTTGGCGATGATCGAGGCACGCTGTTCGAACGTGGCCTGCTCGGTCGTGCTGTCCTGGCGGTGCCACTGCCAGCGCACCGTGTCGGCCATCGCACCGTCGATCGCATGCACGCCATCCAGTGACACCCTGGCCCGGGTCTTGCGATCGTCCGCATCAAGCGATTGCACGCGCACGCGCTGGCCGAAAACAACCGTATCGGCGCGCGCCGACAGCACGCTGGTCGTGGCCGTGGTTTCTCCAGCATCCACCGTCAGCCGCAACCGGTGGCCATCGCCAAGGTCGTAGAGCAGCTTGCCGAGCACGGCCTGCTGCTGCTGCTCGCTGGGATTCGCCGCCGTGCGCGTGGCGTCGGCCGCCTCGTTGCCACCGGCGTTCTCGGTCTCGTGGCCATCGCGGGCCTGCGCGTGCAACAGCCACGACCAACCACCATCGCGGCCCGCCATCGTCAGCCCGAGGCGCGTGCTGTCGTCGACGCTGGAGGCCCCGGCCCGCACCCGTCCGCTGAAGCCATCGACGCCCTCGAGCAGGTCGATGGGATCGAGGGTGACGAAGCGAACCGTGCCACCAAGCGCATCGGAACCGTAGAGCGCACTGGCGGGACCACGCAGCACTTCCGCCTGCTTGAGGATGGCGACATCGACGGCATCGCGGTCGGCATTGGCAAAGCTCCCGATGCTGAAGGCATCGGCAACGCTCACCCCGTCCACCTGCAGCTGGACGCGATTGCCCCCGAGGCCGCGGATCCGCACATCGCCGAGCCCGAAACGGCCGTAGCCACCACTCACCGACACCGAAGGTTCGTAGCGGAACAGCTCGCGCAGGTCCTGCGCCTGCGTGCGCTCGATCTCCTGCCGCGGAACGACGGCGACGGTGGCCGGCGCCTCGGCGATGGCCCCCTCATTGCGGGTGGCGACGACGAGGACCGCGTCAAGCGTGGCCGGCTCAGGTTGGGGGGACGGGGACGGCCGGGCAAGGACCGTCGAAGGACACAGCGGGGCGGACAGCGCGAGGCCGACCGCGACCGCGAGGCAGCGGGGACGCATGGACAACTCCAGGGGTTCGGAAAGGAACCGGCGGAGCGGGCGTCCGGAGGAAACCGGGGCTGGCGACCGGGCCGTCGAGCGACGGCGTGTGGGGGCTTACGGGTTCCGCATCACTTCACGAGGATCAGCTTGTCGTTCCGCGTGTGGCGCAGGCGGTAGACCTTGTCGCCGTGAACGATCTCGATCTCACGCGCGCCATTGAGCAACAGGCGGCTATCGACCGCCGGCGCGTGCAACGCCGGGGCGGGGCGGTGGGCCGCCATCAGGCGGGCCGAGCTGGGGGGAAGCGGGGGCACATCGACGACGGGCATGGCGCACTCCGGATGGGACGGGGGTGGTGGGCAACGCAAATGCTACTGATTCTCATTTGAGTGTCAACACCCAAGGGGGAAGCCCCCCCCCTGCCCCGGCTTGGTCAGGCGACGGCCGCTTCGAGGCGCGCCTTCGTCGCGACGTCGATCTTCGGCAACACGTCGAGCGCGCTCAGGTTCTGTGCGAGCTGTTCGGGCTTCGTCGCGCCGAGGATCACGCTGGAGACCCGCGGGTTCGCCAAGCACCACGCGATGGCCAACGGCGCCGGCTCGACGCCGAGTTCATTCGCCACGGAGACGAACCGCCGCACACGCGACAACGCCGCTGCACCGTCGTCGCCCTGCACCTTCTTCTGCAGCCATTCGTAACCCGGCGTCGCCAGCCGCGAACCGGCCGGAATGCCGCCCGCGTATTTGCCGGTGAGCAGGCCCGAGGCCAGCGGCGACCACGTCGTCGTGCCGAGGCCGATCGTTTCGTACAGCGGTGCGTATTCCCGCTCGACCCGCTCACGATGCAGCAGGCTGTACTGCGGCTGCTCCATGCTCGGTCCGATGAGGTGGTGCGCCTTGGCGATGCGATCGGCCTCGGCGATGGCGTCGGCCGACCACTCCGACGTGCCCCAGTACAGCACCTTGCCGGCGCGGACGAGCTGGTCCATCGCCCACACGGTCTCCTCGATCGGGGTCTCCGGATCGGGGCGATGGCAGAAGAACAGGTCGAGATAGTCGATGCGAAGCCGCTTCAGCGCCGCATCGCAGGCGTCGCGTACGTGCTTGCGCGACAGTCCCTTCTGCATCGGCGAGGGATCGCTCGCAGAGCCGAAGAAGGCCTTGCTGGTGACGGCATAGGCATCGCGCGGAAAGCGCATGTCGGCCAAGACGTCGCCCATGATCCGTTCGGCGTCGCCTTTGGCGTAGTTCTCGGCGTTGTCGAAGAGATTGATGCCGGCATCGAAGGCCTGGGTGATCAGCCGACGCGCTTCCTCGCGGCCCACCGCGGTGCCGAACGTGACCCAGGCGCCGAAGGACAGCGCGGAGACCTGAAGGCCGGTGCGGCCAAGACGACGGTAGAGCATGGGAGACCTCGTTGAATCGGTGCGGAGGCCGCGGAGTCTAGCGAAGCGGGCGTGTGTTCCCGGCCGGCGTTCGACAGCCGTGCCACTGCGCTCTACACTTCGCGTCCCTTCGGGGAGTAGCCCTGCCAGTCCATCGGCACCGCGCGTCAACATGCTTGGCCTGAACCGGCCATGGCGCGCGACCTCCGCCACGGCCACGCCGTGCGGCAGCGGGCAAGACCGGAGACCTCGCGGGCGCCTGTGACCGGGCCGCCCGCACGGTCTTCGTTGTCTTCCGCCCTGCTGCCCGGTCGAATGGAGCCCCGATGGACGCCCTCTTCGTTTCCACCGCCGCCGTCGCGATCGCCGAGATCGGCGACAAGACCATGCTGCTCGCGCTGATCCTCGCGGCGCGCTACCGCCAGCCCTGGGCGATCGTCGCCGGCATCGCCGTCGCCACGCTCGCCAACCACGCGCTGGCCGGCTGGGCCGGGGCCTGGGTGGCCTCGCTGGTCTCGCCCGAGGTGCTGAAGTGGGGCGTGGTCGCCTGCTTTGCCGCCGTCGCCGCTTGGACCCTCATCCCGGACAAGATGGATGACGACGAAGCGCCGAAGCCCTCGCGCTTCGGCGCCTTCCTCGCCACCACGGTCGCTTTCTTCATCGTCGAGATCGGCGACAAGACCCAGATCGCCACGGTCGTGCTGGCCGCCAAGTACCAGCCGCTGTGGCAGGTCGTGGCCGGCACCAGCCTCGGCATGCTGCTGGCCAACGGCCCGGTGGTGCTGCTCGGCCATCGCTACTCCGACCGCCTGCCGCTGACGGCCGCGCGCTACACGGCAGCGGCGCTATTCGCGGTCTTGGCTGTCTGGGTGGCGATGCAGGGTCTGGGCGGCTGAGCCCCGGGCGGCGGCAGCGCCCATTGCCCGCCCCGCCCCGACCCCCTACCCTGCCCCGGTTCCCAATCCGGTCATCCCGATGTCACAGATCCTTTTCGGCCTGTTTGGCCTGTTCGTCCTCGTGGGCATCGCCTGGCTGTTCTCCAGCCACAAGAAGCAGGTCGACTGGCGGCTGGTGGGCAGTGGCATGGTCATCCAGGTGCTGTTCGCGGCCTTCGTGCTGCTGACGCCCTTCGGCGAAGCGATCTTCGGCACCGCGGCCCACGCCTTCGTGAAGCTCTCGGCCTATACCACCGAGGGCGCGAAGATGATCTTCGGCGACCTCGCGACGGCAGACAAATTCGGCTTCATCTTCGTCTTCCAGGTGCTGCCGACGGTGATCTTCTTCGCCGCCATCACCGCCATCCTCTACCACCTCGGCATCCTGCAGCTGGTGGTCAAGGGGATGGCCTGGGCCATCACCAAGGTGATGAAGCTCTCCGGCGCGGAGACCACCTCCGTCTGCGCCAGCGTCTTCATCGGCCAGACGGAAGCCCCCCTCACGGTGCGCCCCTACATCGGCCGCATGACCGACTCCGAGCTGCTCACGATGATGATCGGCGGCATGGCCCACATCGCGGGCGGCGTGATGGCCACCTACGTGGCGATGCTCGGCGGCACCGACCCGGAGCTGCAGGCGCTCTACGCCAAGCACTTCCTCGCCGCCTCGATCATGGCCGCGCCGGCCACCTTCCTCGTCGCGAAGATCCTGATCCCCGAGACGCAGGAGCCACTCACCCGCGGCAGCGTCAAGGTGGAAGTGGAGAAGACCTCGGCCAACGTCATCGACGCCGCCGCGGCGGGTGCGGCCGACGGCGTGAAGCTGGCCATCAACATCGCCGCGATGCTGCTGGCCTTCGTGGCCCTGATCGCGCTGATCAACGCGATGATCGGCGGTGCCTCGAACGCCGTCGGCCTCACCGCCTGGCTGAACAGCGGCAACGACCCGCGCTGCGTCAGCGATGCCGCCTTCGCCGCGGTAGCCGGCAACGGCTGCGTGCAGGTGAACCTCGGCACCATCCTCGGCACGATCCTGTCGCCCATCGCCTGGGTGATCGGCATTCCGTGGGACGACGCCGCCATCGCCGGCGGCCTGATCGGCCAGAAGATCGTGCTCAACGAGTTCATCGCCTACCTGCAGCTCTCGCAGCTGCCGGTCGGCACCGGCATCGGCGCCATCAGCGAGGAGAGCCGCATCATCCTCACCTACGCGCTGTGCGGCTTCGCCAACTTCGCCTCGATCGCCATCCAGATCGGCGGCATCGGCTCGCTGGC
>JAIXTZ010000059.1 GCA_027483745.1 Lysobacteraceae bacterium | reverse complement strand
CGACCCCTCCCGAGAACCGCCATGGGCCTGAGCCTCGTCCCGACCGGCCGCGACGTGCCGAACGAAATCAACGTCATCATCGAGATCCCGAAGGACGCCGAGCCGGTCAAGTACGAGGTCGACAAGGAGACCGGCGCGATCTTCGTCGACCGCATCCTCTCGACCCCGATGCGTTACCCCTGCAACTACGGCTACGTGCCGCACACCCTGTGCGGCGACGGCGACCCGGTCGACGTGCTGGTGATCCTGCCGCTCGCGCTGGTGCCGGGCTCGGTGATCCGCTGCCGCCCGGTCGGCATGCTGAAGATGACCGACGAAGCCGGCGAGGACACCAAGCTCATCGCCGTGCCGGTGCCGAAGGTCTTCAAGGGCTACGAGCACATCACCGATATCGCCCAGGTCTCGCAGCACTGGCTGGAGCGCATCGGCCACTTCTTCGAGCACTACAAGGACCTCGAGAAGGGCAAGTGGGTCAAGCTCGAGGGTTGGGAAGGCAAGGACGCGGCGATCAAGGAGATCCTCGACGGCGTGGCCCGCTACAACGCCACCCCGGACGACGACAAGCCGAAGTTCTGAGGCCACGCCGGGCCCCGCCCCGGCGCCGCGCCCAGCGACGTGGCCCGCCCGTCGCCCCCCGGACCCCGGCCCCGCGCCGGGGTTCGCGTTTTGTGGCCGGCCTCCACGACGCACGGCGGCCTCCGGGCGTATCCTGCATTGCATCAGGCCCGCGCCATCGCGGGCCACATCCCGGAAGGAGCCCGTCCATGTTCGTCCTGATCGTCGGCCGTGATCTCGAGCGCAGCGCGGACCTTTCCGCCACGCTGACGGCCCTCGGCCTCGACTGGACCGTGCAGTGGGTGGGCGAAGCCGCCGAGGCGCAGGCCCTGCTGGAAGGCCGCGGCGTCGACGTCGTCGCCGTCGACGGCGGCGAGGCCCGCGGCATCGACGTGCTGCGCCGCGCCCGCGAGAAGAACCCCACGGCCGTGCGCCTGCTGCTGCTGCCGCCGGGCGCCGAACCCAGCGCCGCCGCCATCGACATCGCGCACCGCCACCTCGGCCTGCCGCTGCAGGCGAACGCGATGGTCGATGCCGTCGAGGGCATCGGCGAACTCTTCGAAGTGCTCGACAACCCCGACCTGAAGTCGAAGGTCGGCGCCATCGCGCAGCTGCCGCCGTCGCCGGAAACCTACCTCGCGATCTCGAAGGCACTGTCCGATCCGAATGTCGGCGCCGCGCAAGTGGTGTCGATGCTGACCAAGGACCCCGCGCTGGTCGCGAAGGTGCTGCGCGTCTGCAACTCGGCGTTCTTTTCCGGCGGCCGTCCGGTTGCCGACCTCAAGGCCGCCGTCGTGCGCCTGGGGCTCGAAACGCTGCGCCGCGTGGTGCTCGCCGCCGAAGCGCTGTCGGCGAACAACGGCCCCGACGCCGAGACGGTGCGTCGCCGGGCCTTCTTCGCTTCGCAGCTGGCCGCGCGCCTGCTGCCCGGCCCGAGCGCGGAAATGGCCGCCACGGGCGCGATGCTCGCCGAGCTCGGCCGCCTGCTGCCGGGCTTCAAGGACGCCTACGGCAAGGACGGCCACGCCAGCTATGCCGATGCCGGCGCGTGGCTGCTGGGCCTTTGGGGCCTGCCGATGCCGATCGTCGAAGGCGTGGCCTTCCACCTTGAGCCCACGCGCAGCCGCCAGCGCGGCTTCTGGATTCCCGGCGCCGTGCACGTGGCGCATGCCCTCGTGGGCAGCATCCCGCTCGACGAGGCCTGGCTCGACGCCAGCGGCCTGCGCGACAAGCTGCCCGAGTGGCAGCGCATCCACCAGAAGTTGGCGGACGCCGAGAACGCATGAGCCTGCGCGTCGCGCTGGTCGACCATCCCGACCAGCACGGCGACCTGCGCCGCCTCGCCGCCGAACTCCCCCGCGAATGGGTCGTCATCGACGGCCTGAGTCCCGATCGCGTTCTCGAAGACGCCGCCTTGGGCGGCATCGACGCGGTGTTCACCAGCGCCGACCCCGGCGCGATGGATGGCGCCACCCTGCTCCAACGCCTGCAGCGGGTCTGCCCGGAAGCGCTGCGCGTGCTGGTATTGCCCGCCGGCTTCGACACGCGGCGGAGCGAACGCCTCGCCGCCGAACCCGCCGTGCAACAGGTGGTGGCCGCACCCTTCGACGCCGGCACGGTGCGCGCCGCGATGCGCCGCGTGCTCACCGTGCGGAGCCTGCTGCGCGATCCAGCCCTGCGCACCGAGCTCGGCCAGGTGGAGCGCCTGCCGGCCTCGCCGAGCGCCTACCTCAGCCTGCGCATGGTCGTGGCCGACGACAACGCGGGGGCCCACGACGCCGTGCAGGTGCTCCGGCGTGATCCGGTGCTCGCCGCGCGGGTGCTGCGCGTGGCGAACTCGGCGCTGTACTCGCGCGGCCGACCGATCCTCGACCTCACCGTGGCGACCCAGCGCCTCGGCCTGCAAACCCTGGTGCAACTCGTACTGGCCAGCGAAGTATTCAGCCGTCTCGGCGACGGCGATGGTCAAGCGGCGCAGACGCGCGCGCTGCTGGCGTCGACCTTGGCCATGCGCATCGCGGCGACACCGCGCGACGCGGGGCTCGCCGGCAGCGCCGCGCTGCTCGCCGATCTCGGGCGACAGTTGCCGGGCTCGTTGTTGAATGCGCCGCCGCATCCGGGCGAGCTCTGGCAATCCGCCCCGCGCGTGGCCCTGCTCGGTGCAGGCCTGATGGCGCTGTGGGGCCTGCCGATGGAAATGGTGGAAGCGGTCGCCTTCCATCACGCGCCGGGGCGTTTCCCCGGACGCGGTCTCGACGTGGTGGGCGCGACGCATCTGGCTCGCGCGCTCGTCGGCGACATCCCGCTCGACGAAACCTGGGTGGAATCCGCCGGGCTCGCGCCACGCATGGCGGCATGGCGCGAGCTGGCGGATCGCCTGATGGCCGAAGCGGCCTGAGAACCGCTTAGTCCGGCAGCATCACCGTGTCGATCACGTGGATCACGCCATTGCTGGCGGCCACGTCGGTCGCGGTGATCGTCGCGCCGTCGATGGTGACGGTGCTGCCGCTGACGTTGATGTCGGCATCGGCACCGTTCACCGTCGTGGCCTTGTCGAGCTTCACCGCGTCGGCGGCGAGCACCTTACCGGCCACCACGTGGTAGGTGAGGATGGCGGCGAGCTTGGCCTTGTTCTCCGGCTTCAGCAGGTCTTCGAGCGTGCCGGCCGGCAGCTTGGCGAAGGCTTCGTCGGTCGGAGCGAACACGGTGAACGGGCCCGGGCCGCTGAGGGTCTCGACGAGGCCGGCGGCCTTGACCGCGGCGACGAGGGTTTCGAAATCGGCGTTGGCCGCAGCGACGTCGACGATGGTGCCCGGCGCCTTCTCGCCATGATTGTGGGCGACGGCGGGCGTGGCGACGGCGGCGGCCACGGCGAGGGTGAGCAGCGAACGGTGCGCGAACGAGAGCATGGGCGACTCCTGGGGATCGGGGGACGTGCGAAGTGCACGACGCGCACCATGACGAAGCGTCCGTCGGGCTGGCGTGCGTTTCGCGTGCAGGGGTTGTCGCGGTCCGGTGGCGGCGGAGTGACGGGCGTGCACACGCGCTTCACCGCGAATGGCGACGCTGTGCGCTCCGACGCCTCGACCCGTGCCCACCACCGTGCAGCGCTTTCCTCTCGTTTCGTTGATGGGCTTCGCCGCGAGCTTCGCCATCGCGTCGCTGTCGACGGCCGCCACCGCAATGACGCCGACGCTCAACGCTCACGTCGCGCTCGTCGCCGACCACGCCGCCGTCGCGCCGGGGCAGTCGTTCAAGGCGGGGCTGCGCATCGTCCACGACAAAGGCTGGCACACGTACTGGGCGAACCCCGGCGATTCCGGCCTGCCCACGCGCTTTGACTGGACACTCCCCGCAGGCGCGAGCGCCGGCGCGATCGAATGGCCGCTGCCCGAGCGCCTGCTCGCCAGCGGGCTCACCAACTTCGGCTACAGCGATGCGCTGCTGCTGCCCGCCACCTTGCGCGTGCCGACGGATGCCGTCGCGGGCTCGCGCTTCCGCGCCACGCTGCGCGCGCGCTGGCTGATCTGCGAGGAAGCCTGCATTCCCGACGAAGCCACGCTCGCGCTCGACCTGCCCATCGGAGCCGCGCCGCGCGCATCCACTGACGCGGGGGATTTCGCCGCGACCGCCGCGCGCGTGCCGGTGCCGCCCCATGCGCCAAGCGGGCACAGCTGGCGCGACGCCACCCACGTCGCCACGCAGATCGACGAGGCCGACGCGATGCTGCGCGGCGCGACGCGCATCGAGGTGTTCCCGCTCACGCCGCAGATCGTCACCTCCACGCGCATCGAGGCCCGCGTGGGCCCCGACGGCGCGCTGCGCTTCCGCCACCCCGCCAGCGAGTACTTCGACCGCATGCCCGCCCGCGTCGACTGGGTGATCGGCGCGGAGGGCGAAGACGGCCGATGGCGCGCGCTGCAGATCTCACTGCCGGCCGAAGACGCCCGGACCCCCTGACCGTTTTTCCCACCACGGAGCACTGCCATGAAGACCCTCCTCGCCGCCGCGCTCGGCACCGCCCTCGCCTTCGCCGGCAGCCTCCACGCCGCCGCCACGGTCGGCCAGCCCGCGCCGGCCTTCACCCTCACCGACACGAAGGGCAGCGCGCATTCGCTCGCCGACTTCGCCGGCAAGACCGTCGTGCTGGAGTGGTTCAACCACGAATGCCCGTTCGTGAAGAAGCACTACGGCGCCGGCAACATGCAGCGCCAGCAGGCCGCCGCGACCGGCAAGGGCGTGGTGTGGTTGACGATCAACTCCTCGGCGGCGGGCAAGCAGGGCCACGTCAATGCCGAACAGGCCAACGCCATCCTCGGCGAGTGGAAGGCCAGCCCCACCGCCTTCCTGCTCGACCACGACGGCACCGTCGGCCAAGCCTACGGCGCGAAGACCACGCCGCACCTGTACGTCATCGATGGCACGGGCGTGCTGCGCTACAACGGCGCGATCGATTCGAACCCCAGCGCCGATCCGGCCGACATCCCGGGCGCCACGCAGTACGTGGAAGCGGCTCTGGGCGACCTCGCCGCGAATCGCGCGGTCGCGCGTGGCACCACGCAGCCCTACGGCTGCTCGGTGAAGTACTGATCGATCGACATGGGCGATCGCCGCGACGCGGCGATCAGCCCAGCCCGAGCACCGTGGGCAGGAAGGCCGCGCCGGCGCGATGCAGGCGCGGCCTTTCCTTTTCCGCCGCCAGGGCGGCACGGCCGAGCGCCGCGAGGAAGGGCCGGCTGACCGTGTCGTACTCGTAGCGGTCGTCGTTGAGCACGCCATCGGCATTGGCGTAAAGGTTCGCGCTCAGCAGCACTTCGCACTGCCCGTCGGCCTCGGTGAGCAGCGCGGTTTCACCCTGGTGGCCGAAGGCTTCGCCGGTCTTGCCGAAGCTGCGGAAGCCGCGCGGCGCGGCATCGCGGTCGCCGACGACGAAGAACTTCGCGTAGCCGTCGCCGAAGGCCGCCGGCGCATGCGTGCCGGTGGCGAGCAATGGGGACTCGCGCGGGAACAAGCCGGTAATGCGGAGCAGCGAAAGCCGCGTCGTCGCGCTCAGCGCCCAGCGCTGCGAGCGCCGCGTTGCTTCCGGGAAGGCCAGCCGCAACAGCATCGCGTGCGCGTCCTCGAGCGGCAGGAAATTCGCCGTGCTGAAATCGCGCGGGCCCTGCTCGATGCGGCCGCGCTCGTCCTGCCAAGCCGCGGCCTTGAGCGCGTTGCCGAACGGGAAGCGACGCGCCGCCGCGCGGCGCGCGTCCGCGTTCCACCGCGGCACCCAGGCGAGCTCGCCGTCCGGCCCCGTTTCCGGCGCCTCGATGCGCGAGGCGACGGTCTGCCGGTTCAATCGCGCGTCGGGCGAACCGAGCCGGGAGATCAGCCGAACGTCGTCGAAGCCCAGCTCGGCGAGGCGCGCGTTGATGCGGTCGGGGCCGAGCAGGTCGTAAAGCCGGTTGAACGGCACGTTCTCGCTGACCACGAGCAGGCGCCACAGCGTCTGCCACACCGGCTCGACCAGCGGCTCCGCGGCCTCCCAGTTGCCGCTGCGCGGCGCCGCCGAAAGCACCGTGCGGGCATTGAAACCGAGGTTCGCGGCTTCCAGCACTTCGGCCACCAGCAGCGCGATCGGGAGCTTCACCACGCTCGCCGCCGGGAACCAGCGCTGCCGCTGCACGCCGAAGGTCGCGGTCGCGAAGCGCGCGCTGCCGTCCGCCTCGCGCTCGATGCGCGTCAGCGCGATCTGCACCTCGCGGCGCGGGTCGCGCAGCACCTCGCGCTGCGCCGCCGGCAGGTGGGCGAACACGGCATCGAACAGCGCCTGCGCTTCCGCACCCTGCAGGCGGCGATGGCGTCGCGCCGTGGCGTTCGTCGCTGCAGGCAGCGCACCGCCGGCCTGGGCGAACGCCGGCCCCGCGGCGCCGAGCAGGCCCAGCGCCGACATCGCCGCCAGCACGCGTCGCCGCGCTTCATCCATGCGCGGGTTCCGGCACCGGCTCGAGGACCGGGCGCTCGTTCACGCGCAGCAGGAAGGTGGCGGCCAGCAGCAGGCTGCAGCCACTGAGCACGAGCGCATAGATCGCGTGGTTGTCGAACGCATGCTTGACGATTGCACCGAGGCCTAGAGCAGCGACGATCTGCGGCAGGCAAATGAACATGTTGAACAGGCCCATGAAAACGCCCATCCGCTTCTCTTCGATGCACCCGGCAAGCAGCGCATAGGGCATGGACAGAATGCTGGCCCAGGCCACACCCACCAGCGCGAAGCTACCAATCAGCCACACCGGCGACGGCACCACGTACATCGAAAGGAAGCCAAGGCCACCAAGCACCAGCGAGGCCGCATGCACCGCGCGGCGATTCAGCACGCGCCGCGACGCGTAGAACGCCAGAAGCAGCGCCACCGCCATTGACGAGAGGCCGTACCAGCCCATGTAAGCACCGACCAGATCGGCCGCGTCTTGGAAGGCCTTGTTCGCACCCGCGAAAGCTGCAGCCTGATCGGGAACCGTCACGTCGTAGGCACGGAAGTCGGGTGCTGGCGCCTGAAAAACGTGTTCGGTCAAGCCCGGCGTCGCCATGCTCCACATTGCGAAAAAAGCGAACCAGCTGAAGAACTGCACGACGCCGATGCGGCGCATCTGCCGCGGCATGTGGCGTACGTTGTGCACGATGTCGGCGAAGAAGCGACCCTTGGCCTTCTCAGCTTCGAAGTTCTGCAGGTCCTCGGGTGGATACTCCTTCGTCGTGAAGACGGTGAAAAGTACGCAAGCGAGGAACGCGAATGCGCCTACCGCAAATGCGATCTGTACAGAAGGCGGAATCACACCGGGTGCTGCTTCATTGCTGACACCCAGCTGCGTCACGAACCAAGGTAGGTTGCTCGCCACCCAGGTGCCGATGCCGATGATCAGCGTCTGCAGGACGAAGCCGTAGCTGCGCTGCTGTTCCGGCAGCTTGTCGGCCACCAGCGCGCGGAATGGCTCCATCGTCACGTTCATTGATGCATCGAGGATCCACAGCATGCCGGCGGCGATCCACAGCGTCGGCGAGTGCGGCATGTACAGCAGCGCGATCGAACTGAGGATCGCGCCGATGAGAAAGTAAGGGCGCCGGCGGCCAAAGATTGGATGCCATGTGCGATCGCTGAGGTAGCCGATGATCGGCTGCACCAGCAGGCCGGTCAGCGGCGCAGCAAGCCAAAGCCCTGGAATGACGTCTTTATCGGCGCCCAGCGTCTGGAAAATGCGCGAGACGAAACCGCTTTGCAACGCGAAACCGAACTGGATGCCGAGGAAGCCGAACGACATGTTCCAGATCTGCCAGAACGACAGGGCCGGTCGGCTCGCCCGCCCCCCGGCCGCACCCGCCATCGCCACACCCTGCGCCATGCCACGCCCCCTGCTGTCATGAAGGCCGCACGGTACACCGCGGGCGCTGGTGATGCCGCGCCTGCATTCGTATGCATCCGCGCCGGGACGCGCGCTGCAGTCCGGGGCCGTTGGTTTGCGGCCCCGCAGGGAATCGGGTATCCCTGAAGCGCGTCGGGCTCCGGTGGCCCCCGACGCAGGGGACGGCCCCTGGGCCGTAATGCTGGCCACCGAGTATCCAATCTCGTTCAAGGGGAGATTCCCGATGATTGCATCGATGCACCGCCTGCCCGGGCGGAACGCGATGGCTTCCGCCATCCGACGCGGCCTTGTTCTGGCCGCCCTCGGCACGCTTGCCGGCCCGGCACTGGCGCAGGACGCCGATTCCGCCGCCGAAGGCGATACCAAGACCCTCGACGCCGTGAACGTTTCGACGCTCGGCTCGCGCGGCGCGCCGCGTTCGGAAGAACTCTCCGCCGTGCCGATCGACATCATCGGCGGCGCCGAATTCCACAACCAGGGCACCACCGACGTGCTCGACCAGATGCGCGTGCTGATCCCGTCGTTCCAGGTCAGCATCGTGCCCATCGACGACGCCGCGACCCTGGTGCGCCCGGCCAACCTCCGCGGCCTGCCGCCCGACAGCACGCTGGTGCTGCTCAACGGCAAGCGCCGCCACCGTTCGGCGGTGATCACTTTCCTCGGCCACGGGTTGTCGGACGGTTCGCAGGGCCCGGATGTCTCGACCATCCCCTCGCTCGCCCTCGACCAGGTCGAGGTCCTGCGCGACGGCGCCGCCGCACAGTACGGCTCCGATGCGATCGCCGGCGTCGTCAACTTCAACCTGAAGCGCCTCAGCGAAGGCGGGGCCGTCGAAGCCTTCTACAGCCAGACCTACGAAGGCGACGGCGACAACCGGCAGGTGGCGGCGCAGATCGGCGGCAAACTCACGGAGAACGGTTTCGTCACGCTGACCGCCGAATGGCGCGACGGCGAGTCGACCTCGCGCAGCGTCCAGCGGCCCGATGCCGCCGAGGCCGCCGCCGCGGGCTATCCGGGCGTGCCGAACCCGGCGCAGACCTGGGGCTCGCCGAACGTCAACCGCGATTTCAAGTTCGTGGCCAACCTCGGACTGTCCAGCGAGACCACCGACTACTACCTGTTCGGCAACGTCGCCTCGCGCGACGTGGATGGCGGCTTCTATTACCGCAGCCCGACCTCGCGCGCCGGCGTCTACTCCCTGGACGGTGGCCAGACCCTGGCCATCGGCAACCTCGGCGGCGCGGCCTGCCCCACGATCGCCTTGCGTAACGCGCAGGGGGCGCTGATCCCGTTCGCGACGGTCAACGCGCAGGTCAACGCCCTGCCGTCCAACTGCTTCACCTTCCTCCGCTCCCTGCCCGGCGGCTTCACCCCGCGCTTCGGCGGCATCGTGCGTGACGCGGCCCTCGTGGCCGGCGCCAAGGGCGAATGGATGAACGGCATCCGCTACGACTTCTCGGCTTCGCGCGGCCAAAGCGAAGTGGAGTTCTACCTGCTCAACACCATCAACGCCTCGTTGGGCCCGAGCCAGCCGGCGGACCGCACCTTCCGCCCGGGCGTGAACGTGCAGACCGAAACCAACTTCAACGCCGACTTCGCCAAGTCGGTCGATACCGGTTTCACCGCCTACCCGATGAACATCGCCGCGGGCCTCGAGTGGCGCGAGGAGGAGTTCGAGACCCGCGCCGGTGACCAAGCGTCGTTCCAAGTGGGCCCACTGGCGCCACAGGGCTTCCTGATCGGTTCAAACGGTTTCCCGGGCTTCAATCCGCGCCAGGCCGGCATCTTCGCCCGCCAGAACTGGGCCGCCTACGTGGACGCCGAGGCGAATTTCACCGAAACCTTCATGGCGCAGGCCGCGGCGCGTTTCGAGGACTTCGACGATTTCGGCTCGACCGCCAACGGGAAGCTGACCGCCCGCTGGCAGGCGACCGATGCGCTCGCCTTCCGCGGCGCGCTGAGCACCGGCTTCCGCGCCCCGACCCCGGGGCAGTCGAACGTCACCCAGGTCTCGACGAGCTTCCAGGGCGGCGAACTGCGTGACACGGCCACCCTGGCACCGACGAACCCGATCTCGCGCCGGTTCGGCGGCACGCAGCTGCAGCCCGAGGAATCGCAAAGCGTGTCGGCGGGTCTCGTGTTCAGCAGCGACCCCTGGCTCGTCACCCTCGATCTGTACCAGATCAAGGTCGAGGACCGGATCGCGCAAACCGGCAACTTCACGATCACGGCCGCCGATCGCGCCGCCTTGCTTGCCCAGGGCGTGACCGATGCGCTGTCCTACAGCTCGGTGCGCTTCTTCACCAACGACTTCGACACCACGACGCGCGGCGTCGACCTCGTGGCGAGCTACGAGACGGCGATGTGGGGCGGCGACACCACGTTCGCCCTGGCGACAAACTGGAACGACACCGAGGTCGATCGCTACAACCCGGCCGTCACGTCGGACGCCCGCGTGTTCATCCTCGAGAACGCCCTGCCCAACACCAAGGGCAACGTCTCGATCACGCACAGGAACGGGGGCTGGCGCATCACCACCCGCGTCAGCTACTACGGCTCGTTCTTCGAGGACCACCTCGACACGGGCGCCATCTCGGGCCCCGATGCCCTGCCGATCTATGGCGACAGCGCCTGGATCGTCGATGCCGAGGTCGGTTACGAGTGGGACAACGGGGCCTTCCTCAACGTCGGGGCGCAGAACCTGTTCGACCATTACCCGGACGAGAATCCCTGGGCCGACGTGGTGGGCGCGCAGTACCCGGCGCACACGCCCTTCGGCTTCAACGGTGGCGTGTACTACCTGCGCAGCGGCTGGAAGTTCTGACCGGCACGAACGCCGATCGCGGTCCCGGAACGGCAGGCCTCGGCCTGCCGTTCTGCTGTCCGACGGCCATGCCGGCCATAAAAAAACCCCCAGCCGGTGCGAACACCGGCCGGGGGCGGAAAGCCAGAAGGCTCAGAACTTGTAGCTGATGCCCAGCAGCGCGTTGTTGCCGTACTCGACGTACTCCTGCGGGCGGTTGGCCGCGCCGAAGTTCCGAGTGAAGGGCTCGTCCGTCAGGTTGCTGATCTGGAAGATGAAGCCGAGGTCCTTGACCGGGCCTTCCTGCACCGTGTAGCTGACCTGGAAGTCGACGATCTCTTCCGAACCGATCAGCGAACGCTCGCTGTCGAGGAACACGTTCACGCCTTCGCCGACGTACGAGGAACGCGTGCGGCGGGTGGCGCGGACGCCCCAGCCGAAGCGCTCCCAGTACAGCGTCACGTTCGACGTGTACTTCGAGAAGCCCGGCAGCTGCGGCACGCCGAGGACGCGCGGATCGATGCTGGTGGTGGTGTCGGTGTAGCTCGCCTGCATGCCGAAGCCCTCGAGCGGCTGCCACAGCATGTCGAACGGCAGCGACACGGCGTACTCGAAGCCCTTGATCGTGCCGCCTTCCGCGTTGACCGGACGGGTGTAGACGCCGATGCGCGACGCCGGCAGCGCGGTCACGCCGGCCGGAACGGGCAGGCCCGTGAAGTCGAAAGGCACCGACTGGTTGGCGACGTAGTTGAGCAGGTCCTTGTGGAAGTAGGCGATCGAGACGTAGCCGCGGCCACCGAAGTACTTCTCCCACGACAGGTCGAGGGCGTCCGCTTCCCAAGGGCGCAGGGTCGGGTTGCCGCCGCCGGCTTCCCAGCGCGCGCCGCCCGGCGCCGTCTGGTTGACGCCGTAGCCGAAGCCGGCCGACAGGTCATCGATGCGCGGACGGGCCACCTGGCGCGCGGCGCCGAAGCGCAGCTTTTGCTCCCACGGCAGGTCGGCGATCAGGTTCAAGGACGGCAGCACCTTGGTGTAGCTGTCGCTGACCTCGAACGGCGTGCCCTCGGCATTGCCGTTGTAGGTGATGCGGCCGAAGCCGGTCTGGTCGACACGCTGCACCTGGACGCCGATGTTGCCCGAGAGCGGGATGGAACCGTACTCGGTATCGAGGTTGACCTGGATGTAGGCGGTCGTGATGTCTTCCTCGACGCCGAAGCTCTTGCGCGCGCCGCCGAAGTCGGCGAAGCGGCTCTGGCGGGCGTAGTTGACGCCCGAGGGATCGAAGCTCGGCAGGAACGGGATGCCGAAGAAGCCGAAGGCGAAGTTGCCGCCCGAGGGGTACGGCGCGGTCTGGTTCGACAGCGAGCAGGAGTTGATGCAGAGGCGGTCTTCCGTGGCGAAGCGGTCCTTGTCGCGCATCGTCAGGTTGGCGCCGAACTCCAGCGAGCTGATGAAGCCCGATTCGAAGCTGCGCTCGAAGTCGATGCGGGCCTGCTGGATCTCGTCGTTGATCTGGTAGGGCTTATCGAAGCCATCGCCACCCCAGCCGCCGCGGTCCCACAGGCGCAGCTGCGACGGATTGGCGAAGTCGACGCCGTAGCGCATGTCGTACCAGCCCCCCGGATTGAAGGTGGCGGTGAGCGTCGTGCCCGGCGAGCCCGGCGGCAGGCCGGCATTGCTCTCGAAGTTGCGGCCGTCACGCTCCGCCTTCGACACGCTGAGGTCGGCGGTGGCCTTCCAGGCCTCGTTGATCGTCCACTCGTGGTTCCAGCCGACCGCCAGCAGCTCGTCTTCGCTGTCGTACTTGTCGGTGCGGAACACCGGGCTCGCCCCCGTCCAGCTGAAGCTGTTCTGGGTGCGGACGACGCCCGAGTTGGTCAGGTAGCCGCCGTTGCCCAGGCCGATCTCGATGCCGCGCTGCGTGGTGCTGGAGTCGAACTGCGAATAGAAGATGTCGAGCGCGCCGCGATGGGCGTCGTTCGGACGGTACTCGAGGGTGGCGTTGAAGCCTTCGCGCACCTGCTCGGAGAAACGCGACTGGATGGTGGCGCCTTCCAGCAGGCCAGTGCCGTCGTAGCCCCAGGCGCGCCAGCTGTTCGACTGGCCCGGGGTGTTGAGGTAGGCGTAGCCGAGGACGAGGCCGAGCGTGCGGGCGTCGTTCTGGTCGATGTAGGTGACGCTGCCGCGCTCGCCCTGGAGGTTGGAATCCTCGAGCTGGTTGCGGTCGGCGCGCAGGTTGACCGCGACCGTGCGCTTGTCGAAATCGAGCGGGCGGATCGTCTGCAGGTCGATGGTCGCGGACAGGCCCTGGCCGACGAGGCCGGCCTGCGGGGTCTTGTAGACGAGCACCTGCTTCATCAGTTCGGCCGGGTACTGGTCGAACTCGACGCCGCGGTTGATGCCCATGCTGGCCTGCTCGCGGCCGTTCAGCGT